>NZ_LPVS01000032.1:0-87437 GCF_014843905.1 Mesorhizobium silamurunense
GTCACCCATGTCTTAGGTACAAACCGTTACCTATGTCTTCGGGCTGTACACAAGCAGGCTGGCGGAGAGGGAGGGATTCGAACCCCCGATACCCTTGCGAGTATGCCGCATTTCGAGTGCGGTGCATTCGACCACTCTGCCACCTCTCCGCGAGGTCATGGTCGGCCGTTGCCGGCGCGGCGCACTAGATAACGGCTGACTGTCGCAGTTACAAGGCCCTATTCGACCGATTTCCTGCTTCTTGGAAAGCGGCGGCGAGGCTACGGATTGACCTTTGCCGGCACGGCGGCTCGCGGTATCCTCCAAGAGCAAGGTCCGCTCGCCTTGACTTCCGCGCAACCTTCGGTTAGGGACAGCCCGCATTCGGCGTGGGGCTTCTCCGCGCCGCTTGTTTTTTGAACCCGCAGACTGACAAAAAGACGGCCGGACCGCTTGAGGCGGTTCATCAAGGCCGACCGAACAGCGAAAGGCAAAAAATGTTCGCAGTCATCAAAACGGGCGGCAAGCAGTATCGCGTCGCCGCCAACGATCTCTTGAAGATCGAGAAAGTCGAAGCCAAGGTCGGCGATATCGTCGAAATCGGCAATGTGCTCGCGCATGGCGAGGGCGAGAATGTCACCTTCGGCGCGCCGTTCGTCGATGGCGCCATGGTCACGGCGGAAGTCGTCGAGCAGGGCAAGAACCGCACCGTCATCGCTTTCAAGAAGCGCCGCCGCCAGAATTCGCGCCGCAAGATCGGCCACCGCCAGCTGCTGACCACCGTGCGGATCGCCGAGATCCTGCTAGGTGGCGCCAAGCCGTCGAAGAAGGCCGCCGCGAAGCCGGAAGCCAAGGCTGAGGCCAAAGCGGAAGTCGCCGCCGAGGCGAAGGCAGAGGCCGCTCCGAAGGAGCCCAAGGCCAAGAAGGAAGCCAAGGCGGAGACTGCGAAGGAAGAGGCCAAGGCCGAGACCGCTGCCGCGCCGTTGTTCAAGGCGCCGAAGGGCGAGCCGGACGATCTGACCGTGATCAAGGGCATCGGCCCGGTCGCGGCGAAGGATCTTAACGAGCAGGGCATCGTCACCTTCGCGCAGCTCGCCAAGCTGACAGACAAGGATGTCGCCAAGATCGACGAGCACATGCCGTTCAGCGCCGACCAGATCAAGGACTGGCGCGAGCAGGCCAAGGAGCTGGCGAAGAAGAAGTAAGGCTGACTGGCGACAAACGTCGCCGGTACGGACTTGAAACGGAACGCGAACGCGTTCATAAGACCATTCAAGCGCCCTAGGGCGCATCGGAGTTAGTTAGATGGCACACAAGAAAGCTGGCGGTTCGTCGCGCAACGGTCGCGACTCGCACTCCAAGCGTCTCGGCGTGAAGAAGTTCGGCGGCGAAGCCGTCGTCGCCGGCAACATCATCATTCGTCAGCGCGGCACGCAATGGCATCCGGGCACCAACGTTGGCATGGGCACGGACCATACCCTTTTTGCGCTCGAAGCCGGCGCAGTCGCCTTCAACAAAAAAGCCAACGGCCGAACCTACGTCTCGGTAAACCCGATCACCAAAGCAGCGGAGTAGCCGGTTCCGCACCATAACACCGGCGCCCATCTCGGGAACCGGTGTCTGGCCAGGCCAGGAAAGGATCAGGAGAGATGGGCTTCCATCTCTCCTTTTTCATTTTTCTTTGCCCTGGAGGACTAAATGGTTGCCGAAGCGGAAGACACCGAAGACGAAAGTTACGCGATCGACTGCCCGGTGCTCGCCACCGAGCGTCTCGTCATGCGCCCCCCGCGCGAGAGCGATCTCGAGCAACTGGTTGCCTTGGCCGACAACCGCCACGTCGCCGAAATGCTGGCCCGCATGCCGCATCCTTACGGCGAGGCCGAAGGCAGAGCCTTCCTGGCCATGGCCTCGTCGCGCCGCGCCGGCATCGTCTATGCGCTGACGCTTGCCGGCACCGGCACCTTCGTCGGCTGCGCGGGCCTCAACACCACCGATCGCGGGCTGGAGCTCGGCTACTGGATCGGCGAGCCCTACTGGAAGCGCGGTTACGCCACGGAAGCCGCGCACGCGCTGGTCGACCTTGCCTTCCAGAAGACCTCGATCCAGGTGCTGCATGCCTCGACCAGGGTCATCAATCCGGCCTCGCGCCGCGTCATCCACAAGTGCGGCTTCCAGTATGCCGGCCAGGGCATGCTGAACTCGATCGTCGCCGGCCAGGTGCCGGTCGAGCGGTACCGGCTGGACAGGAAGACGTGGACGAGCCTGCGTAACTGGGTGCATTTTTAGGCATGTTGAAATTCAGCTCAGCTCGACCCAGACCGGCAGGTGGTCCGACCCCCGAGCCTGCCGGTCGGTCCACAGGCGCTTCAGCGAGCCCGCGAGCGAGGCGCTGGTGAAGACATAGTCGATGCATTTGTGGCGGGCCGCATCGTTGGGGCGGTTGGGGTCGATCCAGGTGAACAGGCCGGAAACGTCGAGGCGCTGGGCGACGTCGACGGCGAGGTCGGCGGTCAGCGGCATGCCGAACTCGTGGTCAGGGCGCCCGGCGAGTTCGACATATTCGGGCGATCCGCGCAGCATATTGAAGTCGCCCATGACGACGAAGGCCTCCGGATAGGGCAGGTCCGGCAGGCCGATCTCCGGAATGCCGGAAAGGCCGCCGCCTTCCAGCGTGTAGTTCAGCAGGCGCTGGCGCAGGAAACGGATCTGGCTCTGGCGCTCGACGGGGCTGCGGTGGTCGAGATGGGTGGAGTAGAAGCGGATGAAACCGAGCGGGGTCTCGATCAGCGCCTCCAGCGCGCCGCGCTGGAAGTTCATCCTCTCCAGACTGCGGCTGCGCGGCAGCAGGAGATTGCGCGACAAATGAATGGGCGTCGTCGACAGCACCATATTGCCGAGCTGGAAGGTCCTGGTGACGGCGCGGCCGGCATCCAGGCGCGAGCCGATATTGACCTCGAAATTGCTGCCGTAGGCGGCGAAGTATTCCGGCAGCGCCTCGCCGATCTCGGCCACCATATCGCGGTCGCCGTTGCGCGGGTTGTTGCGGGTCACCTCTTGCAGGGCGATGACGTCGGCGCCGCGCACAGCGTCGGCGATGCGGCCGACATCGTATTTTCCGTCGAGGCCGATGCCATACTGGATGTTATAGGTGACGAGCTTCATTCCGGCACTTCCCCAGCCCAGCCAAGCGAACAGTGCTACAGCGTCCTTTGCGAAAGGGCATCCGGCGCTTTAGTCGCAAAACAGCCTCGCCCTTCGCCCCGCCTTGGTTTAGAGCAATCGCGCAAGGCCATCAGCAGAAACTTGAAACTCCGATGAAATTCCTCGACCAGGCAAAGGTTTACATTCGCTCCGGCGACGGCGGCGCCGGTTCGGTGTCGTTCCGGCGCGAAAAATTCATCGAGTTCGGCGGCCCGGACGGCGGCGACGGCGGCCGCGGCGGCGACGTCTGGGCTGAGGCGGTCGACGGACTGAACACGCTGATCGACTACCGCTACCAGCAGCATTTCAAGGCGAAGACCGGCATGCACGGCATGGGCCGCAACATGACCGGCGCCAAGGGCGCCGACATCACGTTGAAAGTGCCTGCCGGAACCCAGGTGTTTGCCGAGGACAACGACATGCTGATCTGCGACCTCACGGTGGTCGGCCAGCGCTTCCTGCTCGCCAAGGGCGGCAATGGCGGCTTCGGCAACCAGCATTTCAAGACCTCGACCAACCAGGCGCCGCGCCGCGCCAATCCGGGACAGCCGGGCGAGGAGCTCAGCATCTGGCTGAGGCTGAAGCTGATCGCCGATGCCGGGCTCGTCGGTCTGCCCAATGCCGGCAAGTCGACCTTGCTGGCGGCCGTCACCGCGGCCAAGCCGAAGATCGCCGACTATCCGTTCACCACGCTTTATCCCGGCCTCGGGGTCGCCCGCATCGACGGCCGAGAATTCGTGCTGGCCGACATTCCCGGCCTGATCGAGGGCGCGCATGAGGGGGTCGGCATCGGCGACCGCTTCCTCGGCCATGTCGAGCGCACGCGCGTGCTTCTTCACCTCGTCTCGGCGCAGGAGGAAAATCCCGGCAAGGCCTACAAGACCGTGCGCGGCGAGCTTGAAGCCTATGGCCATGGGCTGGCCGAGAAGCCCGAGATCGTCGCGCTCAGCCAAGTCGACATCCTCGACGCGGACGCCCGCAAGAAGAAGGCGGCCTCGCTGAAGCGCGCCGCCGGCCGCGCGCCGATGTTGTTGTCGGCCGTCACCGGCGAAGGCGTCGAGGCGGTGCTGCGTGCGCTGATGGCCGTGGTGGCGGAAGCACGCGACGCCGTTCCTGCTCCCGTCGACACGCGCTGGCGGCAAAACCCATGAAATCGCTGAAATCATACCGGCGCATCACCGTGAAGATCGGTTCGGCGCTGCTCGTCGATCGCACGACAGGGCTGAAGCGTGACTGGCTGGCCTCGCTCGCCGACGACATCGCGGTGCTGGCCAATGCCGGCGCGGAGGTGCTCGTCGTCTCGTCGGGCGCCATTGCGCTCGGCCGCACCATTCTCGACCTCGGCAAGCGCGCGCTGAAGCTCGAGGAAAGCCAGGCGGCCGCCGCCGTCGGCCAGATCGCGCTTGCCGGCGCGTGGTCGGACGCGCTTGGCAAGGACGGGCTGAAATCGGGCCAGATCCTCTTGACCCTCGGCGATACCGAGGAGCGCCGCCGCTACCTCAACGCGCGCGCCACCATCTCGACTTTGCTGAAAATGAAGGCGGTGCCGGTCATCAACGAGAACGACACGGTGGCCACTTCCGAAATCCGCTATGGCGACAACGACCGCCTGGCCGCGCGCGTCGCCACGATGATGGGCGCCGATCTTTTGGTGCTGCTCTCCGACATCGACGGGCTCTACACGGCGCCGCCGGCCAAAGATCCGAAAGCAAGGTTCATCCCGGTGGTCGACCGCATCACGCCGGACATCGAGGCGATGGCGGGCGCGGCCGCCTCGGAGTTCTCGCGCGGCGGCATGCGGACGAAACTCGACGCCGGCAAGATCGCCAACGCCGCCGGCACGGCGATGATCATCACCGCCGGCACGCGGCTCTCGCCGCTGATGGCGATCGAGCGCGGCGAACGCGCCACCTTCTTCAAGCCCAGCGCCAATCCGGTGAAGGGCTACAAGACCTGGATCGCCGGCCAGCTCGAACCGGCGGGCCGGCTCACCGTCGATGCCGGCGCCGTCGGGGCGCTGAAGTCGGGCAAGTCGCTGCTGCCGGCCGGCGTCAAGCTGGTCAGCGGCAATTTCTCACGCGGCGACACGGTGGCGATCCTGTCGCCCGAGGGCCGCGAGATCGCGCGCGGGCTGGTTGCCTACGATGCCGCCGATGCCGTAAGGATCGCAGGTTTGAAGACGGCCGAGATCGAAAATGTGCTCGGCTACGAGGCACGCTCGGCGATGATTCATCGCGACGACCTTGTGGTAAGCGTTGCCGGCGACCACGTATTGGCCGAAGAGTGAGCGGAGGATGACCATGCTGAAGCTGCATGAAAAATCCGGGGAAGATACAGTGGCGCTGATGGCCGATATCGGCCGCCGCGCCCGCGCCGCCGCGCGACCGCTGGCCGTCGCTACGACCCAGGCCAAGAATGACGCGCTAGTGGCCATTGCCGATGCAATTCTTCGCAACGAGCAGGCGATCCTCGAGGCCAACGCCATCGACATGTCGAATGGCGAGGAAGCCGGGTTGTCAGTGTCCTTCATGGACCGGCTGAAGCTGACGCCGTCGCGCATCAAGGCGATGGCCGACGGTATCCGCGAGATCGCCGCGCTCAAGGATCCGGTCGGCGACGTTATTGCCGAATGGGATCGCCCCAACGGCCTGCATATCGAGCGCGTGCGCACGCCGCTCGGCGTCATCGGCGTCATCTATGAAAGCCGTCCGAATGTGACGGCCGATGCCGGCGCGCTCTGCCTGAAAGCCGGCAACCCGGTGATCCTGCGCGGCGGCTCGGATTCGATCGATTCGTCATCGGCGATCCATGCCTGCATGGCCGAAGGGCTGAAGGCGGCGGGCCTTCCCGAGGATGCCATCCAGCTGGTGCCGACTACAGACCGCGCCGCCGTCGGCGAGATGCTCAAAGGCTTGAGCGGCAATCTCGACGTCATCATCCCGCGCGGCGGCAAAAGCCTGGTCGGGCGCGTGCAGAACGAGGCGCGGGTGCCGGTTTTCGCGCATCTCGAAGGCATCTGCCACCTCTATGTCGATCGTTCCGCGAAGCTCGACATGGCGGTCAAGATCGCCGTCAACGCCAAGATGCGCCGCACCGGCGTGTGCGGCGCGGCCGAGACATTGCTGGTCGACCGCGCGGTCGCCTCTACGCATCTGGTGCCGATCCTCGAAGCGCTGCGCGCCGCCGGCTGCGAAGTCCATGCCGACAGCGAAGCGATGCAGGCCTTCTCCGACGCCAGCCCTGCGACCGATGCCGACTGGGTGACGGAATATCTCGACGCCGTCATCGCGGTAAAGCTGGTCGACGGCGTCGCCGGCGCGATCGAGCATATCGAAACCTTCTCCTCGCACCACACCGAGGCGATCATCGCCGAGGATGCGCAAGCAGTCGAAAAATTCTTCAACGAGATCGACTCGGCGATCCTCCTGCACAACGCCTCGACGCAGTTCGCCGACGGCGGCGAGTTCGGCATGGGTGCGGAGATCGGCATTGCCACCGGCAAGATGCATGCGCGCGGACCCGTCGGCGTCGAACAGCTGACCTCGTTCAAATACCGCGTGCGCGGGTCGGGACAGGTGAGGCCTTGAAGCTGTTTGCCGCTAGAGCGTGAACCGTTGCGCCTAGGCACCCCCCTCTGTCCTGCCGGACATCTCCCCCTCAGGGGGGGAGATTGGCAGCTTCGCCGACGGCGCTCGTCTTGCAATGTCAGCGATTGGCGAAAGTGGAAGCGACATCTGATCTCCCCCCTTGAGGGGGAGATGCCCGGCAGGGCAGAGGGGGGTGCCTAGCACATGCTTTCCCAGCCCGAGCAGCCCGTCCCCGCCCGCTACCTCAAAATGCCGCATGCCGGCAAAGGTCTCGCCGTCGGCCTGTTCGGCGGTTCCTTCAACCCGCCGCATGCCGGTCACGCGCTGGTGGCCGAGATCGCGCTGAGAAGGCTGGCGCTCGAACAGCTGTGGTGGATCGTGACGCCCGGCAATCCGTTGAAAAGCGCAGGTGAGCTGGCGCCGCTCGCCGAACGCATCGTGCTGTCCGAAAAGATCGCCCGCAATCCGAAAATCAAGGTCAGCGCCTTCGAGGCGACGCACCATGTCCGCTACACCGCCGACACGCTGGCGCTGGTCAAGGCGCGCAATCCGGGCGTCGACTTCGTCTGGATCATGGGTGCGGATAGTTTGCGCGACTTTCATCACTGGCAGCGCTGGCGCGAGATCGTGCTGACCTTTCCGATCGCGGTCATCGACCGCCCGGGCGCCACGCTCTCCTTCCTGTCGTCGGTCGTCGCCAAGACCTTCGACTATGCCCGTATCGACGAAGGCGACGCGCCGCGCCTTGCCCGCATGCAGGCGCCAGCCTGGACCTTCATCCACGGTCCGCGCTCGTCGCTCTCCTCCACCGCGATCCGCAAGGCGGCAAAGGGTTAGGCACCTCGCAGGGCGGAGTGGCGACACCGCCGATGTCGCTTTTACGGCGGCTTTTCGCCCTCCGGTGAGCGATGCTGGCAAGACATGCTGGAGAAGAGCCGCACCACGACCGAGCCGGGCGCGCAATCGGCGCCGCTGGTTGCCATTGCCAGCGTCATCGTGTCGATGGCGCTGATCGCGATCGGCAACGGGCTGATGTTCGCCTTCATTCCCGTGCGGCTCGGCGCCGACGGCTTCGATCCGACCTGGGCCGGGCTGATCGTCACTGGACTTTCGGCCGGCGGGCTCGCCGGCTGCATTCTCACCGGACCTGTGGTCAAGCGCGTTGGCCATGCCCGCGCATTCATGGTGCTTTCGGCGCTGATCGCGCTCTCCAACGTCGCGATCGGCGCCGGACCGATCCCGTTGCTCTGGATCGCGGCGCGGGCGCTTTATGGCTTTGCCATTTGCGGACTGTTCATCGTCGCACAGAGCTGGCTGAACGACGCCTTGCCGAATGCCATACGAGGCCGGGTCATGGCCGTGTTCTACGTCGCCTATATCGGCGGATTGGGCGTCGGCTATGCGACGCTCGCCGCGATCGACATCCAGACAGCGGCGGCGCCGCTGATCGGCATCGCCTTCACCGCGCTGTCCATTCTGCCCGTGGGCATGACGCGGCTTGCCCAGCCGCCCGCGCCGCAGGCGGCTTCGGTGGCGCTCGGGCAAGCCTGGAAGATCTCGCCGGTCGGCGTCGTCGGCATGCTCGCCGTCGGCGGCCTGTCGATGATCATTTCCGGTTTCGCGCCGATCCACGCCACCGCCAAGGGCTACAGCCAAGCGGATGTGGCGCTGCTGTTGTCGGCGATGCCGGTCGGCACGCTGATCCTGCAGATACCGCTCGGCTGGCTCTCGGACCGTACCGATCGGCGTTATGTGCTGGCGGGCGCGGCGGCGCTGGCGGTGGTGGCAAGCCTGCTCGCCATCGCCTTCGACGGCGGAGCGCTGATGGCGCTGGTGGTGATTTATCTCGTCTGGGACGGCGCGTCGGAATCGATCTATTCGCTCTCCAGCGCCCACGCCGCCGATCGCGCCAGGAAGGAGGAGCTGCTGGCGCTCTCGAGCTCGCTGCTTTTTGCCTGGTCGTTGTCCGGCTTCATCGTGCCGGGCATCGTGACAGTGCTTTCGGCTGTCTTCGGCACCGAGACCTTCATCTATGTCGGCATCTTCATCGCTTCGGCGTTCTGCCTGTTCGTGCTGTGGCGCGTGATGGCGGCGCGGCCGACGCCCGCTCCCGCCACCGGCAGCTTCGCGCCGATGTCGGCGCAGACGCCGCTGCCGGTGGAGCTCGCCTTCGCGCCGGACGAGCCGACAGGTCCGACCAGGAACTGAGAAACTTTTTCTTCGCAATTCCGAACGGAAAACCGCGTCACACTTTTCCTGGAATTGCTCTATTGCTTGCGAGCATCCGCAGCCGGCGCCTCGGGCGGCGGCAAGGGGATCGAAATGCCCTCGTTGTCGAAGGCCTGCTTAGCGCGCTTGGTCATGTCGATCTGGGTGGCGAAGTAATCGGCCGCCGACGTCCAGTAGCGCAAGGTAAGCGAAACCGTGGTCTCGCCCAGGCCCGCCACGAAGGCGATCGGCGCCGGCTCGCGCCGGATGCGCTTGTCGGTAACGGCAATGCCGAGCAGCGTCTTTTGCCCACGGTCGATGTCGTTCCATGAGCCGATGCTCAAGCTGATGTCGCAGCGCCTGACGCCGTTGCGGGTGAAGTTGCGCACCGGCTGGTTCCACAGCGTCTGGTTGGGCGCCAGGATGTAGACGCCTTCGACAGTACGCAGCTTGGTCGCGAACAGGCCGATCTCCTCGACCGTACCGGCTATCGAGCCGACCTCGACATTTTCGCCGATGCGGAATGGCCGCAGCGCCAAAAGCATGATGCCGGCGGCGATGTTCTGCAGCGTGCCCTGCAACGCCAGTCCGATGGCCAGGCCGATGGCGCCGATGGCGGCAATGATGGAAGCCGTCTGCACGCCGAACTGGCCGAGCACCATGATGACGACGAGGATCAGGATGGCGTAGCGGACGATCTTCGAGAAGAAATGGCGAAGCGTCGCGTCGAAGCCGTGGATGTGGCCGAGACCGGCGAAGATCGAGCGCTCGGCAAGTCCGGCGACGAAATAGCCGACGATCAGAAGGATGATGGCGCCGATCGCCGAGAAGGAATAGGAGACGATCAGCGTGCTCAGCTGGGCAAGCCCGGCCTGGATGGTGATGAGGGCGCTTTGCGGGTCGGTCGGCATGGATAAGTCCCCATTGGTCAGTGAGCCGATAACCCCTGCCAGGCGTAAAGAGTTCCGATTTTTTCGGGAGCACGGAACCTGCCGAAGAGGGGCCGCGTTGGCACCGGCAGGGCGCCCCGTCTTGAAACTGCAATGGAACTCTGCCTATCTAAGTGATGTCACCTGATTTGCGGGGTGATTTGGTTGTTCTTGTTGGGAAAGGAAACACACTGAGAACAGCACTGCGGAAGAAGGCCGATATCGTGCCTTCGCCGGCCGGGATCAGCGGAAGCGATGCTGCGTCCCTCGCCATCGACACAGTCCTTGCCAGTCTGGAAGACTCCAAGGCCGAAAATATCGTCTCAATCGACATCCAGGGTAAATCGAGCCTCGGCGACTATATGGTCGTCGCATCGGGCCGATCGCACCGTCATGTCTCGGCTGTCGCCGATCATCTCCTCAAGGCGCTCAAGGATGCCGGTCTCGGCATGGCCCGCGTCGAGGGGCTGGCCAGCGCCGACTGGGTCCTGATCGATTCGGGCGACATCATCGTCCATGTCTTCCGTCCCGAAGTCCGCGAATTCTACAATCTCGAAAAGATGTGGCAGGCGCCGGACCTCGAGGAAGAGACCTTGCACTAAGCCATATCGCATGCCGTGACCGTTCCGGTCCGGCGCCGATAGAGTGCTCGCCGAGGCGAGGATGAAGATCACCGTTCATGCCGTGGGCCGGATGAAGACCGGCCCCGAGAGAGAACTCGCCGACCGCTATTTCGAGCGCTTCGCCAAGAGCGGGCCGGCGGTCGGGCTGGAATTTGCCGGCATCGTCGAGATTCCCGAGAGCCGCGGCCAGAGCGCCGACGAGCGTCGCCGCGAGGAGGGCCAGAAGCTGCAGGCCCAGTTGCAGCAAGGCACCGTGCTCATCCTGCTCGACGAACGCGGCAAGGCGCTCTCTTCCGAAGATTTGGCAGCACGCATCGGCCAGTTGCGCGACAGCGGCCGCAAGGCGCTGGTCATCGCGATCGGCGGCGCCGACGGGCATGACAAATCCTTGCGCGAAGAGGCCGATCTGGTGCTGTCGTTCGGGGCGCTGACCTGGCCGCATCAGCTGGTGCGCGTAATGCTCGGCGAGCAGCTCTATCGCCTCGCGACTATCCTGTCCGGGCATCCCTATCATCGCTCTTGAGTCGTCGTTCGCGACATGGCCCCGAAAGCTGGGGATCACGTCCGCTTGCACGGATTTCCGCCTCAATGGCCCGACATCACAGTTGTTGCGGGTGTTCCAACATGGTTGATGGTTCGTTAACGAAGCGGCGGATAGAGTCGAGGCCTGATGTCTGAAGGCTGGAATTCGAGAACGCGCGCCTGGCGCAGCCGCTGCGGCCTGACACTTGTCGCCGCGCTGATTGCGCTCGGGCCGGCCATGGCGGCGGAAAACACGCCCGATGTCGCGCCGGACCCCGACCGGAGCCGGGCCGAATACGAGCAGGTTTCCAAGGAAATCACCTTGTCTTCCGAGCGGCTGGCCAAGCTTGCCGCCGACGTCGCGACGGTCAAGAAGGACCATGCCTCGATCAGCGCGGCGCTGATCCAGTCGGCGATGACCGAGCAGAAGCTCGGCCAGGACATCGAGGATATCGGCGCCAAGCTGGAAGGGCTGAAGGCCGAGGAAGAGAAGCTGCACGCCTCGCTGACGGCGCGGCGCGACGTGCTGGCCGAAGTGCTCGGCGCCCTGCAGCGCATGGGACTCAACCCGCCGCCGGCGATCCTGGTCAAGCCGGAGGACGCGCTGTCATCGGTGCGCAGCGCCATCCTGCTCGGCGCCGTGGTGCCGGAATTGCGCCAGCAGACCGACAGGCTGCTCGCCGATCTCAAGGAACAGACCCGGGTGACGGCCTCGATCGAGGCCGAGCGGGGGCGGCTCACCGCCGCCGTCACCGAGCAGACGGCGGAAAAGAAGCGGCTGACCATGCTGCTCGAAGCCAAGCAGAAGCTGCAGGCCGACACGGAGACGGCGCTCGCGACCGAGAAGCAGCACTCGCAGCAGCTGGCGGCCAAGGCCAGCAGCCTCAAGGATCTCATCGCGTCGCTCGAGGCCGACAAGGCGCGTAAGGCGGCCGACCAGGCCAAGGCGGCCGAGCAGAAATCGGCGGAGGGCGACACGACGGTGTCCACCACGGACCTTGCCGCGACGCCGGTGCCGGAGGGCAACCGTTTGGCCGCTTCCGCCCCGTTCGCGGCGCTGCAGGGCCAGATCGCGCTGCCGGTCATCGGCAAGATCAAGAGGCGCTTCGGGACCGACGACGGCAACGGCGCAATGATGCAGGGCGACATGGTTGCGACACAATCGGGAGCCATCGTCACCGCGCCAGCGGATGGAAATGTGCTTTATGCGGGGCCGTTTCGTTCCTATGGTCAACTCTTGATCCTCAATGCCGGCGACGGGTATCATGTCGTCCTGGCAGGGATGAGCAGAATCAGCGTCGCGACCGGCCAGTCGGTGCTCGCAGGAGAACCGGTCGGCGCGATGGGAGAGGCCCGGGTGGCAAGCACCTCGGCCTCGCAGAATGGAAATGCCACGCCGGAGCTCTATGTGGAGTTCCGCAAGGATGGAAAACCCGTCGATCCGAACCCTTGGTGGGCGGACCGATTTTCTGGAAGGACGTGAAATGATGCGGAAATTGTCGCTTCTGTTTGCCGGCGCGCTGATGGGCGCATCGGCAATGAGCCTGGTCTACGGCGCACCCGGCTCGGCGGCGAACGCTGCGGGTTCCGAGACCTACAAGCAACTGGCGATCTTCGGCGACATCTTCGAGCGCGTGCGCGCGCAGTATGTGACGCCGCCGGACGACAAGTCGCTGGTCGAGAACGCCATCAACGGCATGCTCGCCTCGCTCGACCCGCACTCCTCCTACATGAACGCCGAACAGGCGCAGGACATGCGCGTGCAGACCAAGGGCGAGTTCGGCGGCCTCGGCATCGAGGTCACCATGGAAAACGACCTCGTCAAGGTGATTACGCCGATCGACGACACGCCGGCCGCCAAGGCGGGCGTGCTTGCCGGCGACTACATCGCCAAGATCGACGGCGAAGAGGTGCGCGGGCTCACCCTCAACGACGCGGTCGAGAAGATGCGTGGCCCGGTCAACACGCCGATCAAGCTCACCATCCTGCGCCAGGGCGCCGACAAGCCGATCGAGCTCACGGTCGTGCGCGACATCATCAAGGTCAAGGCGGTCAAGTTCCGGGTCGAGAATGACGTCGGCTACATGAAGATCACCTCCTTCACCGAGAAGACCTATGACGATCTCGAGAACGCCATCGAGACCATCAAGAAGCAGGTGCCGAACGACAAGCTGAAGGGCTATGTGCTCGACCTGCGCCTCAATCCGGGTGGCCTGCTCGACCAAGCGGTGAGCGTGTCGGACGCCTTCCTGAAGCGCGGCGAGATCGTCTCGACGCGCGGCCGCGATCCGAAGGACGTCACCCGCTTCGATGCCAAGCCGAAGCAGGCCGACGACATCGGTGGCAAGCCGCTGGTGGTGCTGGTCAATGGCGGCTCGGCGAGCGCGTCCGAGATCGTCGCCGGCGCGCTGCAGGATCTGCGCCGCGCCACCGTCGTCGGCACGCAGTCCTTCGGCAAGGGCTCGGTGCAGACCATCATCCCGCTGGGCGAGAATGGCGCGCTCAGGCTCACCACGGCGCTCTATTACACGCCGTCGGGCAAGTCGATCCAGGGCAAGGGCATCACGCCCGACATCAAGGTCGAGCAGCCGCTGCCGCCGGACCTGCAGGGCAGGGACCTGACCCGCGGCGAATCGGACCTGAAAGGCCACATCAAGGGTGCCGACGAGGGTGCAACCGGCTCGGGCTCGGCCGCCTATGTGCCGCCGGAACCGAAGGACGACCTGCAGCTGATCTATGCCGAACAGCTGCTGCGCGGCCAAAAGACCGATCCGGCCTTCCCGCCGAACCCGGACAAGGCTGTGCTGAACCAGTAACGGCGGGATGGCCGGAGCATATCGCTCTGGCCGACCGACCGAAGCGATGCAATGCTGCCGGGACCGCGAGGTTCCGGCAGTTTGATTCGGGGACAGGTTGATTCGGCAGCGGGCGCAGGCGCGCCCAAGGTTTTGAATTCGCGCGTGAGCGCTGACGATCGGGTCACCTATGCTGATCCGACCAGCCGCGTCACGGGCTTGGGGATGCGGGTTGGCTGACATCGGCAAGGATATCGAACGCCCGCTCGGACAGACGCTCCGGCCTCAGCGCCCCGCCGCGCGCGGTATCAGCGCCGGCACGCTTGGCGCGGCGGTCGCCATCCTCGCCGTGATCGGCGTTTCCGGTGCGATCGCGTTGCGGGAAAAACCTTTCCGCAAGCCGGAAGAGATGGCCGTTTCGACGCCGAAGGTGACCGTGGCGCCAACCCCCGCGCCGGCACCGGCGGCGACGCCGACACCGGCTGAAGTGGCGACGGCGAGCCCCAACGCGAGCACGCCGATGAAGAGCGGCGGCCCGCAGATCATCCATGTCCAGACCGAAGAAGGCGACGGCCCGCCCAAAGCCGGTATCGTGATCCGCGATCCTTCGGCGCTCGGGCAGAACCTGAAGGTCGCGCATATCCCGGACAGGGCGATGATCGAGGCCAGCGACAGCGGTCCGCTGCCGGTCCGCTCGGCCGACGGCAGGCGGCCGTTCGACGTCTATGCGCGGCCGTGGTCCGGCGCGCGCGGCGCGCGCGTGGCGATCGTCATCGGCGGGCTCGCCGTCTCGCAGACCGGCACGCAGGCGGCGATCGCCAAATTGCCGGCCGAAGTGACGCTGGCTTTCGCACCGCAGGGCAACAGCATCGACCGCTGGATGAAGGCGGCCCGGCAGAGCGGGCACGAGATCGTCATGCAGATACCGCTCGAGCCCTTCGACTATCCGAACGTCAATCCGGGCCGCAACACGCTGACGGTCTCGGCGAGCCCGGACGAGAACCTGAAGAGCCTGTACTGGGCGCTGTCCAGGACGACCAACTATACCGGCGTCATGAACTATATGGGCGCGCGCTTCTCGGCCGATGCGAACGCGATGGGACCGTTCATGGCCGAGCTCGGCAGGCGCGGCCTTGCCTATGTCGACGACGGCTCGTCCGCGCGGAGCCTGGCGCCCGACCTCGCGCTGAAGGACGGCGTCCCGTTCGTGGCCGGCGACATGGCGATCGACGCGGTGCAGGACCGCGGCGAAATCCTCAAGAAGCTGGACAGCCTCGAGGCGACCGCGCGGGCCAAGGGCAGCGCCGTCGGCATCGGCTCGGCTTTCGATATCACCATCGACACGGTGACGTCCTGGATCGCCGAGGCGAAGAAGCGCGGCATCGAGATCGTGCCGATTTCCGCTGTCGCCATCGATCCCCAGAAAGGCTAATCATCGGCTTCTCGCCGATGCCGGAACCCGGAAATGTCCAAGAAGATGATCGATCCCGAGACGTTGCCTTATCGTCCCTGCGTCGGGCTTGTGATCCTCAACCACGCCGGGCTGGTCTGGGTCGGTCATCGCATCGCCGAGCCGGACAGCGAGTTTTCCGGCACGACGAAACTCTGGCAGATGCCGCAGGGCGGTATCGACGAGGGCGAGGAGCCGCTTAACGCGGCGGAGCGGGAGCTTTACGAGGAAACCGGCATGCGCAGCGTGTCGCTGCTTGCCGAGGCGCCGCATTGGATCAACTACGACCTGCCGCCGCATCTGGTCGGCGTCGCCTTCAAGGGGCGCTACCGTGGCCAGACGCAGAAATGGTTCGCCTACCGTTTCGAGGGCGACGAAAGCGAGATTGAGATCAATCCGCCGCCCGGCGGCCACAAGGCCGAATTCGATCAATGGGCATGGCGGCCGATGCGGGAACTGCCCGACCTCATCGTGCCGTTCAAGCGCCAGGTCTACGAGCAGGTGGTGGCGGCGTTCCAACATCTCGCCGGCTAGAGACAGCTGGCCACTACTACCACGGTTGCCGCGCCGGCACCGGCGTCCTAATGATTGCCTTTGATGCAATGAGGGGGTCGCCATGAATGACGACACCGGACGCGGTTTTCTGGCTGTAGCAAATGGCGCCAGCGATTCGACGGTCAGCGAAGCGGCGGCCGGTGCGATCCTGACCATCGATCTCGGCGCCATCCGCGAGAACTACCGGCGGCTCAAGGTGCGGCTGGCGGGGGTGCGTTGCGCGGGCGTGCTCAAGGCGGACGGCTATGGTCTCGGCGCGGCGCAGGTGGCGTCGGCGCTGATCAGGGAAGGTTGCGGCATCTTCTTCGTCGCGCTGCCCGGCGAGGGCATCGCGCTGCGCAAGGCGCTTGGGCCAGGACGCGACATCTTTGTCCTCAACGGCCTGCCGCCGGGCTCCGAATCGGAGGCGGTCGCGGCCGGACTTCACCCCGTCATCAACAGCGCCGCTCAGCTGAAAGCGTGGCGCGAAGCGGCGCGTGCCACCGGTCGAAAGCTGCCGGCCGCGGTCCAGGTCGACAGCGGCATGTCGCGGCTCGGCATGCCGCCGGCCGAAGTCGCCGCACTCGCGAAGGACGCTTTCGACGGCATCGATATCCGCATCGCGATGAGTCATCTCGCTTGCGCCGACGAGCCGCGCAATCCCGCCAACGAAGCACAACGGCTCGCGTTCGAGCGGCTGCGCGGGATGCTGCCCAAGGCACCGGCCTCGCTCGCTAACTCGTCCGGCATCTTCCTTGGATCGCCTTACCACCACGACCTGGCCCGCCCCGGTGCGGCGCTCTACGGCATCAACCCGACCCCGGGCGAGGCCAACCCGATGCAGCCGGTGGTACGGCTGCAGGCCAAAGTGGCGCAGACGCGCAGCGTCCAAGACGGTGCCGGCATCGGCTACGGCCACACCCATCACGCGCGCGGACCGCTCAGGCTGGCCACGATCTCGCTCGGCTATGCCGATGGCTGGCACCGGCGCGCGGCTTCGGCCGCATGGTTCGAGGGCGTGCGGCTGCCTTTCGTCGGGCGTGTTTCGATGGATTCGATCATCCTCGACATCTCAGCGCTTCCGGCCGGCAGGCTGGACGAGGGCGACCTCGTCGAGCTCATCGGCCCGTCGCAAAGCCTCGACGACGCGGCCGCGCATGCCGGCACCATCGGCTACGAGGTGCTGACCAGCCTCGGTGCGCGCTTTCACCGCCGCTACATCGGAGGCTAAAGCCGTATCGCATTGACGAGGCTCCAGGCAGCGCGCTCAAACCTTTGATATGCGTGTCGTTTTCCCAAAGCAGCCTGCACGCTTTCGGGCGACATGTGCCAGGGAGCCCTTGGCGGAGCCGGCAAAATCCGGCAGACAGAAAGCGACGATCCGGGCCCCTTCGGCGGCATGATCGGCTTTGAGGGAGCATAGAATGAAAGTCCTGGTGCTGGGCGGCGGCGTGATCGGGATCACCACCGCTTACTTCCTTTCCGAGACCGGCCACGAAGTCACGGTCATCGACCGGCAGCAGGGGCCGGCGCTGGAAACCAGCTTCGCCAATGCCGGCGAAGTGTCGCCCGGCTATGCTTCGCCATGGGCCGGGCCCGGCATCCCGGTCAAGGCGGTCAAATGGCTCTTGATGAAATACGGTCCGCTGGTGGTGCGGCCGGCCTTCGATCCGCATATGTGGACGTGGCTCATCAAGATGCTGCGCAACTGCACGGCCGAGCGCTATGCGCTCAACAAATCGCGAATGGTGCCTTTGGCCGAGTACAGCCGCGACACGCTGAAGGCGCTGCGTGCCGCGGCCGGCATCAGTTATGACGAGCGGGCCAAGGGAACGCTGCAGCTCTTCCGCAAGCAGAAGCAGCTCGACGGCACCGGCGGCGATGTCGAGGTGCTGAAGAAATACGGCGTTCCCTATGAGGTGCTCGACCGGGACGGCTGCATCGCCGCCGAGCCGGCGCTGGCCGGCGTGCGGGAAAAATTCGTCGGCGGGCTGAGATTGCCCGGCGATGAAACCGGCGACTGCAAGATGTTCACCGACAGGCTGGCCGAGCTTTGCGTGGCGCGCGGCGTCACCTTCGAATACGGCACGACCATCCGGCGCGTCGTCAGGAACCGCAACCGCGTCATCCAGGTCGGCACCGACAAGGGCTGGCGGACGGCGGACGCCTATGTGATGGCGCTGGGCAGCTATTCGGCCCCCTTCATGCGCAAGATGAAGCGGCCGATCCCGGTCTATCCGGTCAAGGGCTATTCGATCACCGTGCCGATCACGGATGCCGCGGCAGCGCCGGTGTCGACGATCATGGACGAGACCTACAAGGTGGCGATCACCAGGCTCGGCGATCGCATCCGGGTCGGCGGCACGGCGGAGATTTCGGGCTTCGACCTTCGCCTGCATGAATCGCGCCGCCGCACGCTCGAGCATTCGGTCGGCGACTTGTTCCCGGGCGGCGGCGACCTCAAGGCGGCGACGTTCTGGTGCGGCTTGCGGCCGATGACGCCGGACGGACCGCCGCTGGTCGGACAGAGCGAGCTGTCCAATCTCTATCTCAACACCGGCCACGGCACGCTGGGCTGGACCATGGCCTGCGGCTCGGCCAAGGTGCTTTCCGACATCATGTCCAACCGTGTGCCGGAAATCAACGCGCTCGACCTCAGCCCGGATCGTTACATCAAGGCTTGACCTCAGAAGGCCTGCCTGACCCACGCTCCGCTGAACAGCGGCCGGTAGGCCCAGCCAATCGTGACATTGGTGGCTACCGGCTGCGAATGGGCGAGATAGTCGTCATAGATCGGCTTCATGCGGCGGTAGAAAGACGGATCGAGCACCACATGCCGTTCTCCGAGTCGTGGAAGAAGCTGCGGTTGTTGAGGTTGACCGAGGAGATGGTCACCAGGCGCTGATCGATCATCATGATCTTCGAATGCAGCACCACGTCGGGTGCCTTGAATTCGCGGATGTCGATGCGGTCGCCGTATTTCTCGACGAACAGCTTGTTGAGCGCGGTGAGAAAGCGGCCGCCGATGTCGCCCCTGAGGTCGATGCGGCCGACGACGTCGATCCTGACGCCGCCGGCCAGCGCCCGGTCGAACGCCCTGGCGAGGCTGGGCGTCAGATTGAGATAGGGATTGACGATCTCGATCCGGTGCTCGGCGGTGTCGATCAGCTCGACGAAGTAGTTTTCGAGCGCGTGGCCGTCCTCGTAGGGCACGGAAACGAAATGCCGCGCCACGCCCTGCGGACGACCGTCGGAACGAACGGGGATGGAAAACGGCCGCGACAGGTTGGTGTCGGCATCGCGCAGCCAGACGGTCGACAGATGCGCGGCGAGTGTTGCGACCGTCGCCTGGTCGGCGATCTCGATGTCGAAGTCGCTCCAGTTGGAATAGTAGTTGAGCGAAAAGCCGTCGGTCCTGCCGTATTGCTGCAGCTCGGGATAGCGCGACAGGTCGATCATTGTGGATGTCGCGCCAGTCGCGACCGAAGCGGCCGGTGCCGTTCGTGCGATCGAGCGCATCGATCCGGCTTTGGGCAAGCAACGCCTCGAACCGTTTTTCATAGGTGGCATTGCCATTGTCCGCGAAGTAATGAGCGCTGGCGATTTCGGCGCCGCTGCCGTCCGCCGAGATGGGCGGACGCGCACAGGTCTCGTCGCCCGGAAAGAAAGCGCAGGCCGAATGGCGGCGCAACCGGCCAGCGCGATCAACGCCAGGCCAAGCAGCAGCCCTGTCACGACGGCTCCTGGCCTCACCCGGTCGCCCCATTCATCGCCTTGAGCTGCGCGGGGTCGCGCGGCGGCATGAAGCCCTGCGGGAAGACCTTGCAGACCGGAAGCGCGAAGGTGGCGATCAAGAGCTCGGCCTCGCCGCGCATCTTCCTTGGCGCGGCCTTGTCATCGCGGATCGTCCTTGCCGAGGCGATCAGCGCGCCGTCGCAGTCGCAATGATTGTGACGGGCGATGTAGCAGGCGTCGTGGATCCGGCAGGCGGCGTCGAGCCGGTCGACCGGCCTGGCCGAGAGATCGCCGGTGCGGGTTCCCGGCCCGCAATAATTGCCGAAGACGAAAGGCGAGGGACGGGCCATCGCGTAGCGGATCGGCTTCGGCAGTTCCGCTTCGGGAACCTTGGCCCACGGGTTGGCACAGTCGGAGAGGCAAAGCAGCGGCAGGATGGCAAGAATGGCTCGCATGTCTGCGCCGGCTTTCCGATATTCCCCCTCGCCATGGCACGGCGAAGCGCTGGTGCCACACTCGCCGACTTTGTGGCAAGCGCAAGGCGGCATGGCGCGCCGGTTGTGCTATCGTCGGTGCGGCGGGGAGGGCGGTGCGATGCGCGCTTTTGTTTTGGCTGCGGGATGTCTGATCTGCGCCTCGGCACTTGCCGCGGACAAAACAGTTCACGACACGGATCACGGCTTTTCGCTCACCTATCCCGAGGGATGGACGAGCGAAAGTACGTCCAGCGATTCCATACGGCTCAAGGTCAAATCCGGCGAAAAGGGCCTGACCTGCAGGGTGTCGGAAAATCTCTACGATCCGACCGCCCCGGACAATCCGCCCGATCCCAGGGCCTTCGTCGAGAAGGACTGGTCGCTGGACGACTGGCAGACACTGATCGGCGCGGCCTTCGGTTCGGCGAGTTTCAGCAACGACAGGCTGGCGCGATTCCCGGACGGCTATCCGGTGCGGGTGGCCGACATGGATTTCCGGCTCGGCGACGGCAATGCCAGCTTCTACGGCCATGCCAGGATCGCCATTTCGATACGCAGCGACCGCTACGGTTTCGTCACCTGCGGGCTGATGGGCGACAGCGCCGAGGAAACCGCCCGGATGTGGGCGCCGCTCGCTGACGAAACCGAGAAGGTTGTGAACTCATTCGTGCTGGATCCGCCCTGAAAGCGGATCTAAAGCGCGTCGCTCTGAAACAGATTCAGGCGACGCGCTTCAGGTTTGTTTTTATGCATGTCGTCTTCCCAAAACCGCTGCACAATTTTGGGCGACATGCATCAAACGAACAACCCCTTTTCCCGCTCCACCGCCTTGGTGATGAAATTGGCGACCAATTGGACGCGGCGCAGCGGCCTCACCGATTCGTGATAGACCAGCCAATAGGCGCGCCGAATGGGCGCCACGATGTCGACCGGCACCAACTCCGGCATCGACCGGGCGACGAAGGTGTGCAGGATGCCGATGCCGGCGCCGGAGCGCACGGCTTCCGCCTGGCCGAGCGCGGAGGAGATGGCGAAGCTCGAGCGCCAGTCAGGGCTGAACTCGGCGGCGTAGTCGAGCGAGGGGCTGACGATGAGATCGGGCACGTAGCCGATCAGCGTGTGCCGGCCGAGATCGGCTGCCGTCCTCGGCAGGCCGTTCGCCTCCGCATAGGCGCGGGAGGCGAACAGCCCGAGCGTATAGTCGACCAGCTTTCCCGCCACCAGCCGGCCTTCGGTCGGCCGTTCGACGGTGATGGCGATATCGGCCTCGCGCCGCGACAGCGAGAAGGAACGCGGCACCGGCACCAGCTGGATGGTGAGCTCGCGGTGGAGCGCGGTCAGCTCGCCGAGCCGCTTGGCGAGGAAAGCGACGCCAAAACCGTCGGGAGCGCCGATGCGCACGGTGCCGGACACGTCGTCGCCCTCGCCGGCAATGGTCGAGCGCGCGGCGATCATATCGCCTTCCATGCGCTCGGCGATGTCGAGGAAACGCTCGCCTGCGGGCGTCAGCTCGCTGCCGGTGGTCAGGCGGCGGAAGAGTTTTGTGCGCAGCGCGTCCTCGAGCGCCGCGATGCGGCGCGAGACGGTGGCGTGATTGAGCTCAAGGCGCTTCGCCGCGCCGAGGATCTGGCCGGCGCGCGCCACGGCGAGAAAGATGCGCACGTCATCCCAGTTCATGGGGAGGGTCCACGCTAATCGTGAGCGTCGCGTTCCCGCCAACCCCCCTCTGTCCTGCCGGACATCTCCCCCGCAAGGAGTGAGATCGGATGTCGCCTCGGCTTTCGCCAATCTCCAACATCGCAGAAAGGGCGGTAAGGCCGAAGCTGCCAATCTCCCCCCTCGCGGGGGAGATGTCCGGCAGGCCAGAGGGGGGTGTGAAGGAACTCAACCTTCAATCCTTTTCAACGATCGAGCAAACCTGCCATTTGCGGCAATTAATGCACAGTCAATGGCCGTTGTCTATTTTCCGCACAACGGTTGCGTTTTGGCTCGCGTTGCCATCGCCGCCGCAAAGGCGGACAATGCCTCATGACCAAACAGGGAGAGAAACCATGATCGAATACGGTCATTTCATCGGCGGCAAGCGCGTCGCCGGCACCAGCGGCCGCAAGCAGGATGTCATGCAGCCGATGGACGGTTCCGTGCGCGCCACGGTGGCGCTGGCCTCGGCGCAGGAACTGCGCGCCGCGGTCGAGAATGCCAAGGCAGCGCAACTCAAATGGGGAGCCACCAACCCGCAGCGCCGCGTGCGCGTGCTGATGAAGTTCCTCGAGCTGGTCCAGCGCGACTATGACGAACTGGCCGACATCCTGGCGCGCGAGCATGGCAAGACCATTGCCGACGCGCGCGGCGACATCCAGCGCGGCCTCGAAGTGGTCGAGGTCTGCATCGGCGCGCCGCACATGATGAAGGGCGAGTTCACCGATGGCGCCGGCCCGGGCATCGACACCTATTCGATGCGCCAGCCGCTCGGCGTCGTCGCCGGCATCACGCCGTTCAACTTCCCCGCCATGATCCCGCTGTGGAAGATCGCTCCGGCGATCGCGTGCGGCAATGCCTTCATCCTGAAGCCGTCGGAGCGCGATCCGGGCGTGCCGATCCGCATCGCAGAGCTGTTCATCGAGGCCGGCCTGCCGGAAGGCGTGCTGAACGTCGTCAACGGCGACAAGGAAGTGGTCGACGCCATCCTCGACGATCCGGACATCAAGGCCGTCGGCTTCGTCGGCTCGACGCCGATCGCGCAGTACATCTATGCGCGCGGCTGCGCGGCCGGCAAGCGCGTGCAGTGCTTCGGCGGCGCCAAGAACCACATGATCATCATGCCCGACGCCGACATGGACCAGACGGTCGATGCGCTGGTCGGCGCCGGCTACGGCTCGGCGGGCGAGCGCTGCATGGCGATCTCTGTCGCCGTGCCGGTCGGCAACGACACCGCCAACCGGCTGATGGAAAAGCTGGTGCCGCGCGTCGAAAGCCTTAAGGTCGGTCCGTCGACGGACTCTTCCGCTGACTTCGGTCCGCTGGTGACGGCGCAGGCACTGGAGCGCGTGAAGGGCTATGTCGACATCGGCGTCAAGGAAGGCGCCAAGCTGGTCGTCGACGGCCGCGGCTTCAAGATGCAGGGCTATGAGAACGGCTACTATATGGGCGGCTGCCTGTTCGACAACGTGACGGCCGACATGCGCATCTACAAGGAAGAGATTTTCGGGCCGGTGCTCTCGGTGGTGCGCGCGCCGACCTACGAGAACGCCATCAAGCTCGCCAACGAGCACGAGATGGGCAACGGCGTCGCCATCTTCACCCGCGACGGCGACGCGGCGCGCGACTTTGCTTCCAGGGTCCAGGTCGGCATGGTCGGCGTCAACGTGCCGATCCCGGTGCCGATCGCCTACTACACCTTCGGCGGCTGGAAGGCGTCGTCCTTCGGCGACCTCAACCAGCATGGTCCGGATGCGTTCCGCTTCTACACCAAGACCAAGACGGTCACCTCGCGCTGGCCGTCCGGCATCAAGGACGGCGCGGAATTCGTCATCCCGACGATGAACTGACCGGACAAAGTCCAACATTTGAGAAAGCGCGACGCAAGCCGCGCTTTCTTTTTGGAACCCACGAGGGGAGGCTATTTGGCCTCCCCTCCATTCATAGCAGGCAAACTTTGTCGCGCCTCCGGGTGCGTCCCATCAAAGTTCAGCGCAACTTTAGGTACATGACTTTCGACGCAGCGCGTCCTGGGAGCATCTGCGAATTCTAATAATTCCGTCGCCGTGTGATGGAACCAACACACCATCATCCGCCTTAGGCTGTATTCCTGCCGTGTGCAGGCCAATCAAACAGCGCCGGTGGCAGCCGGGGTTCGCGTCTGGCGCGAGGAGGTGTCAGATGACACGATGCCTTTTGACGACAGTGTTCCTTGCGGCGATTGCAGTGTCAGCCGCAACCGCTCAGGCCAATGCGGCCGCGCAATGCGCTCCACGCGCCGACATCATCAAGGCACTCGGCGACAAGTTCCACGAGAGCGAAGCAGGACGCGGGCTGATCAATCCGAACGTCGTGCTCGAGATTTTCGTTTCCGACCAGGGCAGTTGGACTGTGCTGGCCTCCGATACCAAGGGCCAGAGCTGCATCCTGTCCGTCGGCGAGGGCTGGGACAGCCCTACGATCGCGGCAGCCATGCCGGGCGCTTGAACATCGAGGATGCCGGGCCGAGCGTCTTGCCACGGTTTTTGCGCGAAGGCCGACCCAGATGCCCTCCAGTAGCGCCGCTTGTTTACCGGGCGCAGCTTCACCATATCGAATGCAGGGAGTGATAAATCTCCCTGCGACAGACCGGAAACCAGAAGGAGTGACGCGATGAAGACGTCGAATCCGGCCTGGAGCGTTCCGGCACACTGAGGTGGCCGAATGTGCCTCCCTTGCCGGAATGCGAAGGCGAAGGAGGTGCCCCATGGCACGCGTATTTTCGTTCCGATGGATCAAACTGGCGGCGGTTGGCGCCGTGATGGCGCTGTCGTCTTTCCCCGCGCAGGCGCAAGTCATCTGCGGCGGCCATGACTATCTGGTCTCGAGACTGGCGGCGACCTTTGAGGAGAAGCGGCTGGGGTACGGCGTGGCCGGAGAAGTGGCCATCTTCGAGGTGTTTGTGTCGGCGAGCGGAACCTGGACCATCCTGATGACCGACGTCAAAGGCCAAAGCTGCATCCTGGCGGCGGGCGACGGATGGGAAGACACGCTGGCCACCGCGGTCCGGCAGCCGGGTGGCTGAGCCGAGCAATTCCAGGAGAAACGGAGCAGTTCAGCGAAGGCTGAACTGCTCCGGTCAGCGCGTCGCGGCCACCTCGGCGTGGCCGCGCAGCAGCGCCATCAGTTTCTTGGCATCCTTGGCGGCGGCTTCCTCGTCGCCGTCGAGGATCGAGCGGATCAGCGCGACATGATGCTCGGCCGATTCCGCTAAGCCGGTGTCTGCCTTGTAGCGGAACCAGAAGCGCCGGCTATGCGTCTGCAGGGGTGCGGCCACGCGCGCTGCGAAGGGATTGTCGGCGGCAATCGCCAGCGCTTCGTCGAGCTGCTTGTCGGCCTGGATGAAGGCAAGCACGTTGCCGGAGATCACCGCCTTCTGCATGGCAAGGGCCGCCTCGTGAAAAAGGTCGGCGGCCTCGCGGGTGACGAAGCGAGCGGCGGAGCGGGCGAGCACCACCTCGACGCCGCGCCTGGCGTCGATGACGCGCAGCCAGTCGCCGGGGTGGAGCGGCGCGACCGCGATCCCGGCGCGTGGCCTGATATCCAACAGGCCTTCCCAGGCAAGCCTCTGGATCGCCTCGCGCACCGGGGTGCGCCCGAGACCCAGCCGCTCGATCAGAGCGCCTTCGGTGACGAAGCTCGACGGCGCCAGCTCGAGGGTTACGATCATGTGCTCCAGCGCGCGATAGGCCTTGGTCGCCGCCGGTTCGAAGGTCGTGTTGGTCTCAATGGATATCAGCGGGGAGATCAATGACAGGCTCCTGATATATTTTTCATATATCATAACGGATTCAGCGTTGACAGGCCAACTCTTAATAGATATACGGCTGATATATCAGAAGAGGAATAGCCATGTGGGCCGGAGTTTTCCCCGCAGTCACGACCAAATTCACCACCGACGACCGCCTTGACCATACCGAGATGGAGCGCTGCTATGGGCTGCAGATGGAGGCCGGCTGCGACGGCATCATCGTCTGCGGCTCGCTCGGCGAAGGGCCGATGCTGTCGCATGACGAGAAGATCGAGGTGCTGAAGACGGCTCAGAAGGTCGCCGGCAACAAGCCGGTGCTTCTGACCGTCAACGAGCCCGGCACCCGCGAGGCGGCAAGCATCGCGCGCCGCGCCGCCAAGGAAGGCGCCAATGGCCTGATGGTGGTGCCGAGCCCAATCTACCACACCGACCGGCAAGAGACGGTCGCCGCACTGCGCGCCGTGGCCGAAGCCGGCGACCTGCCGGTCATGATCTACTCCAACCGGCTCGCCTATCGCGTCGACGTCACCGTCGACCTGATGGAGGAGCTGGCATCGGACAAGCGCTTCGTGGCCATCAAGGAATCGTCCGACGACATCCGCCGCTCGACCGAGATCATCAATCGCCTCGGCGACCGCTACGACCTCTTCACCGGCGTCGACAACCTCGCCTTCGAGGCGCTGTCGGTCGGCGCCATCGGCTGGGTGGCCGGCCTCGTCACCGCCTTCCCACGCGAGACCGTCGCCATCTACCAGCTGATGAAGCAAGGCCGCCGCGAGGAGGCGCTGAAGATCTACCGCTGGTTCCGGCCGCTGCTCGACCTCGATGTCTCGACCTATCTGGTCCAAAACATCAAGCTTGCCGAAGTGCTGGCGATCGATACCAATGACCGCGTTCGCATGCCGCGCCAGCCGTTGTCGGGCGAGCGCCGCAAGGCGGTGGAAAAGATCGTCAAGGATGCGCTGGCCATGCGGCCGCAACTGCCGGCGGATTTTTCTCGATCGGTGGAGAGCATGGCAGCGGCCGAGTAAGGGGCAGCATTCGCGTGCAGGGAAATTCCGAAGAGGGGCACCGCCCCTCATCCGCCCTCCGGGCACCTTCTCCGCGTGAACGGGGAGAAGGTGAAGACATCGCCATCATAGGCGGCGGCATCATCGGCATCTGCGCCGCGGTCTACCTCGCCGAGGCGGGGCGCGGGGTCACCATTTTCGACCGCACCGGCATCTGCGAGGAGACGAGCTCCGGCAACGCCGCCGCCTTCGCCTTCTCCGACGTGCTGCCGCTGGCGCATAAGGGCATGATCAGGCAATTGCCGAAATGGCTCGCCGATCCGCTCGGGCCTCTCGCCATCCCACCAGCCTATCTGCCCAAGCTCCTTCCCTGGCTTTTCCGCTTCTGGCGCGCGGGTGCCGCCAAGCACTACGAGGCAAGCCTCGCGGCGCAGGCCGGCATGATGAAGCTCGCCGAGGCCGAATGGATGGGCCTGCTCGACCGCTCCGGCACGAGGCCGATGCTGCGCGAGGACGGCTCGCTGGAACTCTACGAAAGCGAGGCCGAGTTCCGCGCCGCGCTGCCGGGCTGGGCGGAGCGCGAGCGCTTCGGCATCGGCTTCCGCCATGTCGAGGGGGAGGAGATGGCTGCCCTGCAGTCGGGTCTCGCGCCACGCTTCGTCAAGGGCACCTTCGTGCCGAGCTGGAAGACGGTCGCCGATCCGAAGCTGCTCGGCAAGGCGGTCTGGGCCTATGCGGAGAAGCTCGGCGCCCGCTTCGAGCATGCGCGCATCGAGCGTATCGAGGCCGGAACAAATGGCGCCACGCTCACGCTTGCCGACGGCACGATCCGAAAGACGAAGCAACTTGTCATCGCCGCCGGCGCCTGGTCGCACCTTCTGGCCAAAGATCTCGGCGACCGCATCCCGCTGGAGACCGAGCGCGGCTACAACACCACGCTGCCGCTGTCGGCCTTCGACGTGAAACGGCAGCTGATCTTTTCCGGGCACGGCTTCGTCATCACACCGCTGGAAACGGGCTTGCGCGTCGGCGGCGCCGTCGAGCTCGGCGGCATCGAACGGCCGCCAAATTTCCAGCGCTCGAAGGCGATGCTGGAAAAAGCCAGGCGTTTCCTGCCCGGGCTCGATCCGTCGGGCGGCCGCGAGTGGATGGGCTTTCGCCCGTCGCTGCCGGATTCGCTGCCGGTCATCGGCCGGGCGCGGGCGCCGAACGTCTTCTACGCTTTCGGCCACGGCCATCTCGGCCTGACCCAAGCGGCTGCGACCGGCCGCTTGATCCGAGATCTCGTTCTCGGGCAGACGCCGCTCGATCTCTCTCCGTTCCGCCCGCAACGGTTCTGACAATTCTCCAGAATTCTGATATTTCAGGGAACCATCATGGCCAAGAAATCCTTCTTCTGCATCGACGGCCACACCTGCGGCAATCCTGTCCGGCTGGTCGCCGGCGGCGGGCCGCTGCTTGAAGGCGCGACGATGATGGAACGGCGGGCGCATTTCCTCGCCGAGTATGACTGGATCCGCACCGGGTTGATGTTCGAGCCGCGCGGCCATGACGTGATGTCGGGCTCGATCCTCTATCCGCCGACGCGGGAGGAGTGCGATATCGCCATCCTCTTCATCGAGACCTCGGGGTGCCTGCCGATGTGTGGCCACGGCACCATCGGCACCGTGACGATGGCGATCGAGCACGGACTGGTGAAGCCGAAGACGCCGGGCGTGCTCAAGCTCGACACGCCGGCGGGCCTGGTCGTCGCCGAATACAAACAGGTCGGCGAATATGTCGAGGAGGTGCGCATCACCAACGTGCCGTCCTTCCTCTACGCCGAAGGGCTGACGGTGGAATGCCCCGTGCTTGGCGAGATCAGGGTCGACGTCGCCTATGGCGGCAATTTCTACGCCATCGTCGAGCCGCAGGAGAACTACCGCGACATGGCCGACCATTCGGCCGGCGACCTCATCGCCTGGAGCCCGGTGGTGCGCCAGCGCCTCAACGAGAAATACTCATTCGTGCATCCGGAGAACCCCGGCATCAACCGGCTGTCGCACATGCTGTGGACCGGCAAGCCGAGAGATGCCGAGGCCGATGCGCGCAACGCCGTCTTCTATGGCGACAAGGCGATCGACCGCTCGCCTTGCGGCACCGGAACTTCGGCGCGGATGGCGCAGCTCCACGCCAAGGGCAAGCTCAAGGCGGGCGACAGCTTCGTGCATGAATCGATCATCGGCTCGCTGTTCAAGGGCAGGGTCGAAAGAGAGGTCAGCGTCGCCGGCAAGCCGGCGATCATCCCCTCGATCGGCGGCTGGGCGCGCATGACCGGATTGAACACCATCTTCATCGACGATCGCGATCCGTTCGCGCATGGGTTCATTGTCACCTGATGCTGTCAAAGGTCGAGAGCGTCACGCAGTTTCGCCATCGGTCGAAACCTGATCGCGGAACCAGTCGGCAAATGTGATTTCGGCGGTCGAAGGCTGCGCCGACATGGTGAGAAAGTAGCCCTTGTCCCTGTCGGTCGCGATATCGGAGACGACAACGAGATCGCCGCGCCGCAACTCCTCGCGAAAGACCTCGATCGGGCATAGGGCGACGCCGTGGCCGGCAATAACGGCCGTCGCCAGTATATTGAAATCAGCAAAGACAGGCCCGTTGCCGACATCGGCTCCGGCCATGCCGGCTTGCGAGAACCAGTCGCGCCAGCCCTGACGAGTCTCGTCATGCAAAAGGTCCGCCGCGGCAATATCCGCCGGCGTGCCAAGCTGGCCTTTGCGGGCGAGGTAGTGCGGGCTGCAGGCGGGCCGGCTGATGCGGGAAAAGAGGCTGAGGCTGGCAGCCCCTGGAGATGGATCGGCGCCGAGGGTGATCAGGATATCGTTGTCGTCGTCCTCGAGCCGGTCTTCGGCTTTCGCATAGGCGACACGGATCGCAATCTCGGGGTGGCGAGCAGTAAAGTCCGAAAGGCGCGGGACCAGCCACCGGCTGGCAATGGATGGGATGCAGCCCACGGACAGCGACGCAGCAACTGCGTTCCTGCGGATACGCCGGCAGGCGGCGGCAAGGTCGGAAAGCGCCGCCGTCGCCGAGGCCTGCAGGGCAAGCCCGGCGTCGGTCAAGCGAACCTTGCGGGCATCCCTGTGGAACAAGGGCACGCCGAGCCATTCCTCCAGCCGCCTGATCTGATGGCTGATCGCCGGATGGGTGACATGCAGCTCCTCGCCCGCAGCCGAAAAGCTGAGATGGCGCGCAGCGGCCTCGAAAGCGCGAATGGCGTTCAGCGGCAAATAGTCCATCTGTAAATTTTTCTAATGCATTGGGCGAAAATCGGTCATTTGAACTTCGCCGCGGCTTACGACATTTCTTGAACCCTGCTTCGAAGTTAGCGGATCGAAGCGCCGAAAACCATACAGTCCGAGAGCATATTCGGCTTTCGGTGCAAACCACAGGAAAGAGATGCCATGTTCACCAGGCAGTTAGCTGATGTAGAAAAAACTGACTTCTTCGTCGACTGGGGCAATGGCACAAGCCATCGGTTGCTCACCCAGCGGGACGGCATGGGATTCACGGTCTGTCACACCGTTGTGCGGGCCGGCAGCGAGTCGCGGCTTCAATATCGCCGCCATCTGGAAGCCTGCTATTGCATTTCCGGCAGCGGTGAAGTCGAAGATATGTCCGGCGCGATCCATCGCATCGAGACCGGCACGATTTACGTTCTCGATGCCCATGACGATCACTACCTTCGCGCCGATGCAGCCGGCGACATGGTGCTGGTCAGCGTCTTCAATCCGCCCCTCAACGGCACCGAGAAGCATACCCTCAACGGAGACGGAGGATCTGCTTACTGACCTTTTGCGCAGGCGCTGTTCTTCGGGAGCGGTCCAGCTTTTTGATAGAATCGCCGACCCGCTCCACGTATGTTTTCATCGACCGCTTCATCACCGCGCAGCAGGCCGGCGCCTATAAGCAGGCCCGGCAGATCTTCGATTTCGCCCGCAAAGCGCTTGGCGTCGACCGCGGCGATATCGTCCACTTCTGTGCCAGTCCCCCATCTCGATCTCGCGGCCGCCCGTGATCTCGGATTCCGCACTATGCGGATCGACAGAGGGACTGGCCGCAAACCGCTGCCCGACTACGTGCCGAACGCTGTTTTCCGACACTCGATCCTATGCCGCCCTTCCTGGGGTCGACCATCTTAGGCGAAGGAGAATGTCGACAGTTGCGGCGCGCTGTCGCATGGCTGTCACACTGATGGGAATCCTGACCCTACGCGATGCGCAGGGCCGCAAAACGGACCGACTCCATTGACGCAAGAAATCCGCACTTCAACTTATTTTGACGGCAATTTCTTCGAAATGGCGGGCATGATACGGCTGAATCGTCAAAGACATTGCGTTGTGCCAATGATAGGGTCCGCGATAGTCCAGGGGCTGGGTGCGAAAAAACGGGCAATCGGGTGGCGTGCTTCCAAACCACGCCCGGCGATTGAAGAATCACGTTGCAATCCGGGCTCGAAACTTTACGACTAAGGGAAATACGAAAAGGAGTGCGACCCGGGAACGGTCGACATTCCAGGGGAGCCGCATAACTATGCAGTACTTCGTCCAGCAGCTTATCAACGGGCTGACGCTGGGATCTATCTACGGGCTGATCGCGATCGGCTATACGATGGTCTACGGCATCATCGGCATGATCAATTTCGCCCATGGCGACATCTTCATGGTCGGCGCCTTCACAGCCCTCATCGTCTTCCTGATCCTCGGCGCGCTGTTCTATTCCGTGCCTGTCGTGGTGGCGCTCCTGATCATGATGATCGTGGGCATGCTGCTCACCAGCCTCTACAACTGGACGATCGAGAAGGTGGCCTACAGGCCGCTGCGCGGCTCGTTCCGGCTGGCGCCGCTGATCACCGCCATCGGCATGTCGATCGCGCTGTCCAACTTCGTGCAGGTCACGCAAGGGCCGCGCAACAAGCCGATCCCGCCGCTGGTCAGCCAAGTCTATACCATCGACGGCATCAGCGTCTCGCTGAAGCAGATCATCATCGTGCTGGTCACCGCCGTGCTGCTGGCGATCTTCTGGTATCTCGTCAACAGGACGGCATTGGGACGGGCGCAGCGCGCCTGCGAGCAGGACCGCAAGATGGCAGCGCTGCTCGGCGTCGACGTCGACCGCACCATCTCCATCACCTTCATCATGGGCGCGGCGCTTGCCGCGGTCGCCGGCACGCTGTTCCTGATGTATTACGGCGTGGTGGTCTTCTCCGACGGCTTCGTGCCGGGCGTGAAGGCCTTCACGGCGGCGGTGCTCGGCGGCATCGGCTCGCTTCCAGGCGCGGTGCTTGGCGGGTTGCTGATCGGCTTCATCGAGAGCATGTGGTCGGCCTATTTCTCGATCGACTACAAGGACGTCGCCGCCTTCTCGATCCTGGCGATCGTGCTCATCTTCCTGCCATCCGGCATCCTGGGCCGGCCTGAAGTCGAAAAGGTCTGATCCCATGGCGGTTACCGTATCTCCGGAGCGCGACGTCGTCGCCACTCCCGTCCAACGCGCTTTCCGCGAAGCGCTCTATGCCGGCGCCATCGCGCTCGGCCTGTTCGTGCTGTTCATCGGTCTGAGAACAGACCAGAACATCAGCAACGAACTGATCCTGGTGCGGCGCTGGGGCCTGCTTGCCCTGGTGGTTGTCCTCACCGCTGTCGGACGCTTCCTTTATGTCGCTTATGCTCAACCCTTCGCGGCCAGCCTAAAGGTCGCCGATGTTGCCACCGGCCTGCTGCCGGAGAGTATGGCGACGCGCTTCTTCCGGCTTCCGTATTTCATTGCGGCCATCGTCATAGCGTTTGCACTTTTGGTGTTGGCCGGTTCGCTCGATGGACTGCTGGGGCCGGACCTTGCCGGCTATGCGCGGTTCCTGCGGGCGCTGGCCATTATCTATGCCGTAGCTTCTGTGATGTTTTACTTCCGCAGCTTCATTCATGCTCACTTCTCGGCATTGGGCGTCAGTGCGCTGGCGTTGTACCCGGTCATCGTCGTCCTTACGCTTGCGCTATATACAGGATCTGTAGCTGGGGGGTTCCAAGGCTCGCTGAAGTGGGTCGATAATTTCGGCATCCAGATCCTGATCTATGTGATGCTGGCCTGGGGGCTGAACATCGTCATCGGGTTGGCCGGACTGCTCGATCTCGGCTACGTCGCCTTCTATGCGGTCGGCGCCTATGCCTACGCGCTGCTCGGCACGCATTTCGGCCTGTCGTTCTGGATCCTGCTGCCGGCCGCCGGCTGCATGGCCGCCTTCTGGGGCGTCATGCTCGGCTTTCCGGTGCTGAGGTTGCGCGGCGACTATCTGGCGATCGTGACGCTCGCCTTCGGCGAGATCATCCGCCTTGTGCTGATCAACTGGCGCGAGGTGACCAACGGCTCGGCCGGCATATCCGGCATCCCGAAAGTCTCCTTCTTCGGCCTGATGTCGTTCAACGTCTCTGACCCGAACTACATCGCCAAGGTGCTGAACATCGCCACATCGAGCGCCTACTACAAGATCTTCCTTTACTATCTGATCCTCGGACTCTGTCTTTTGACCGCCTTCGTTACCATCAGGCTGCGCCGGCTGCCGGTCGGCCGTGCCTGGGAAGCGCTTCGCGAGGATGAGATCGCCTGCCGCTCGCTCGGCATCAACACCACCACCACCAAGCTGACCGCGTTCGCCACCGGCGCCATGTTCGGCGGCTTCGCCGGCTCGTTCTTCGCCGCCCGGCAAGGCTTCGTCAGCCCTGAATCCTTCGTCTTCCTGGAATCGGCGATCGTCCTTGCCATCGTCGTGCTCGGCGGCATGGGCTCGCTGGCCGGCATCGCCGTGGCGGCGCTGGTGATGATCGGCGGCACCGAGGCGCTGCGCGAACTCGACTTCCTGAAGCGGGTCTTCGGTCCCGATTTCACGCCGGAACTCTACCGCATGCTGCTGTTCGGCATGGCCATGGTGATCGTCATGCTGTGGAAGCCGCGCGGCTTCGTCGGCAGCCGCGAGCCGACCGCCTTCCTCAAGGAGCGAAAAACGGTCTCAGGTTCCTTCACCAAGGAGGGCCATGGCTGATGAACGCGCAAGCTTCCGCAGACGATCTCATCCTGCAGGTCGAGCACCTGTCGATGAAGTTCGGCGGCCTGGTCGCCATCGGCGACCTGTCCTTCCAGGCCAGGCGCGGCGAGATCACCGCGCTGATCGGGCCGAACGGCGCCGGCAAGACGACTGTGTTCAACTGCATCACCGGCTTCTACAAGCCCACCGAGGGTATGATCACGCTGAACAAACGTGACGGCTCGACCTATCTGCTCGAGCGCCTGCCCAACCACGAGATCCCGGCGCGCGCCAATGTGGCGCGCACCTTCCAGAACATCCGCCTGTTCTCTGGCATGACGCTGCTCGAGAACCTGCTGGTCGCCCAGCACAACAAGCTGATGAAGGCCTCGGGCTACACCTTCCTCGGCCTGTTCGGCTTCCCGAGCTATCGCCAGGCCTCGGCCGAATCGATCGATCTCGCCAGGCACTGGCTGGAGAAGGCCGACCTCGTCGACCGCGCCGACGATCCGGCCGGCGACCTGCCATACGGCGCGCAGCGTCGGCTGGAGATCGCGCGCGCCATGTGCACCGGGCCGGAGCTTCTGTGCCTCGATGAGCCGGCCGCAGGCCTCAATCCGAGAGAGTCGGCGGCGCTCAACGAACTCTTGATGGACATCAAGAACAGCACGTCGATCCTGCTGATCGAGCACGACATGTCGGTGGTCATGCAGATCTCCGACCATGTCGTCGTGCTCGAATATGGCCGCAAGATCTCTGACGGCAATCCGCAGTCGGTCCGCACCGACCCGCGCGTCATCGCCGCCTATCTCGGCGTCGACGACGAGGAGGTCGAAACCGTGCTCACCGAAGTCGGCGACGAGGATGTCATCGAGCAGCTCGATACCGGACCGGACGCGGCGCATGGGCCGGGCAATTCCGCTTCGATGATGGCGGGGCCGGTTTCCGATACTGTCGAACACGCGGACGAAGGCGAGCGGGTCACGGTATCGAAAGGCGCCTCGAAAGCGGCTCAGGTCGACGCGCGCTCGGCGTCTGTCGCCGGCAAGCCCGCTCCGGTAGCCAAGAAGGCCGCGAAGGTCAGCACCGCAAAAGCAGCGCCGAAGAAAACGGCCGCCAAGGCTGCAGCCGCGAAAGCCGACAGCGCCTCGAAGGGTAAGCAAGCGGCGGCCAAGCCCGCAGCGGGCAAGCGTGGGGGGCGTAAGTAATGGCCGGCACAATGCTGCTCGATATCAAGGGCGTGCAGACCTATTATGGCAACATCCGCGCGCTGAACGGTGTCGACGTCACCGTCAACCAGGGTGAGATCGTGGCGCTGATCGGCGCCAACGGCGCCGGCAAGTCCACGCTGATGATGACCATCTTCGGCGCGCCGCGCGCCCGCGCCGGCACCATCACCTTCGCCGGCACCAACATCACGCAGATGCCGACGCATGAGATTGCGCGGCTGCGCATCGCCCAGTCGCCGGAAGGACGCCGCATCTTCCCGCGTATGACGGTGATGGAAAACCTGCAGATGGGTGCCAGCATCGACAACCTCAAGCACTTTGACGAGGATGCCGAGAAGGTGTTCGCACTGTTCCCGCGGCTTAAGGAGCGCATCAACCAGCGCGGCGGCACGCTTTCGGGCGGCGAGCAGCAGATGCTGTCGATCGGACGCGCGCTGATGGGGAGGCCGAAGCTGCTCCTGCTCGACGAGCCGTCGCTTGGATTGGCCCCGCTGATCGTCAAGCAGATCTTCGACGCCATTCGCGAGCTCAACAGGTCGCAGGGGCTGACCGTGTTCCTGGTCGAGCAGAACGCCTTCGGCGCGCTCAAGCTCGCCAATCGCGGCTACGTCATGGTCAACGGCAATGTGACGATGAGCGGCACCGGCAAGGACCTGCTCGCCAATCCGGAAGTGCGCGCCGCCTATCTCGAAGGCGGGCATCACTAAGAGGGGGTTCTTCATCATGCAAGGCATTCTCTACGAAGAGGCCTCGATCTGGCATTTCCTGTTCGTCACGGGCCTTCTCGGCGGCGGGGCAGCATGGATGACCGGCAAAGCCGTGGCCCAGACCTGGGGCACCTACGTCCGGCTGTTCCTTTACATGCTTGGCCTCGGCATCGGGGTAAGGTTCATCCATCATGCCCTGTTCGATGGCACGATGTTCTCGCTGCATTATTACATCGTCGATACCATCGTACTGATGATATTCGGCTTCCTCGGCTATCAATACACGCGCACCAACCAGATGGTCACACAATATAATTGGCTCTACGAACGAGCTTCCCTATTGAGCTGGAAACCGAAGGGTTGAGGTTCATGCTTAACGTCGTTTCAGGGATGAATCGGCGTGACAAGTGCCTGAAAATCGGCATTCTATGCTTTCTGCGATAAGGGTGGGCATCGCATGAAAGTGTCATCCACGCCCACTCCGTAAATGGGAGCGTTTCAATGAAAAAATCACTTTTGTCCGCCGTGGCGCTGACCGCGTTCATCGCGTTCAGCGGCAGCGCGTGGGCCGACATCCTGATCGGCGTCGCCGGTCCGATCACCGGCCCGAACGCCGCCTTCGGCGCGCAGCTGCAGAAGGGCGCGGAACAGGCGGTCGCCGACATCAACGCGGCGGGCGGAATCAACGGCCAACAGCTCAAGCTCGAGATCGGCGACGACGTCTCCGATCCCAAGCAGGGCATCTCGGTCGCCAACAAGTTCGTCGCTGACGGCGTCAAGTTCGTCGACGGCCACTTCAACTCGGGCGTGACCATTCCCGCGTCGGAAGTCTATGCCGAAAACGGCATCCTCGTGATGACGCCGGCCGCAACCAATCCGAAGCTCACCGAGCGCGGCCTGTGGAACACCTTCCGCACCTGCGGTCGCGACGACCAGCAGGGCAAGGTGGCGGGCGACTACATCGCCAAGAACTTCAAGGACGCCAAGATCGCCATCATCCACGACAAGACGCCTTACGGCCAGGGCCTCGCGGACGAGACCAAGAAGAACCTGAACGCCAACGGCATCACGGAAGTGATGTATGAAGGCGTGAACGTCGGCGACAAGGACTTCTCGGCCCTCATCGCCAAGATGAAGCAGAACGGCGTCACCCTGATCTATTGGGGCGGTCTGCACACCGAAGCCGGCCTGATCATCCGTCAGTCTGCCGACCAGGGCCTGAAGGCGCCGCTGTTCTCGGGCGACGGCATCGTCTCCAACGAACTGGCCTCGATCGCCGGCGACGCCGTTGCCGGCACGCTCAACACCTTCGCTCCGGATCCGCGCAAGAATCCGGCCGCCAAGGAAGTGGTGGAGAAGTTCCGCGCCTCCGGCTTCGAGCCGGAAGCCTACACGCTCTACTCCTACGCTGCCATCCAGATCATCTCCCAGGCTATCGCCAAGGTCGGCTCCGCCGACGATGCGCAGAAGGTTGCCGAGGTGATCAAGTCCGGCGGACCATGGAAGACGGCCATCGGCGAGATCGGCTATGACGCCAAGGGCGACATCACCCGCCCGGACTACGTCATCTACGAATGGAAGAAGGGCGAGGACGGCAAGTACGGCTACTTCGAGAAATAAGCCGGCAAACAGACGCCGACTTTTTTGGGATGCCCGGCGCTCAGCGCCGGGCATTTTCATTGGCGGATACTTCTTCCTCCCCTCGACCCCGACGAGAGCGCCGGCAAACCGTCCCTTGAACCGCCGAGCGGAAGAATAACGGCGTTTGGCGCAAACGAGCGATTTAAATCGTTTTAGCTGTCGCGCGATTTTGTTTGCGCTGCAGCATTTTCACGCTAATCATTGCGCCGTTCCTCTCACCTTCCGCTGCTGGAGCCCAGTCCTTGGCAATCACGAAGATCCTCGTCGCCAACCGGTCCGAAATCGCCATCCGCGTCTTTCGCGCGGCCAACGAACTGGGTCTCAAAACCGTGGCGATCTGGGCGGAAGAGGACAAATATTCGCTGCACCGCTTCAAGGCCGACGAAAGCTACCAGGTCGGGCGCGGGCCGCATCTCGCCAAGGATATGGGGCCGATCGAGAGCTACCTTTCGATCGAAGAAGTGATCCGCGTCGCCAGGCTGTCCGGCGCCGACGCCATCCACCCCGGTTACGGCCTTTTGTCGGAGAGTCCGGAATTCGCCGAGTCCTGCGCTGCCGCCGGCATCACCTTCATCGGGCCGAAGCCGGAAACGATGCGCCGGCTCGGCAACAAGGTCGCAGCGCGCAACCTGGCGATCGAGGTCGGCGTGCCGGTCGTGCCCGCCACCGATCCGCTGCCGGACGACATGGAAGAGGTGAAGAAGCTCGCCGCGCAAATCGGCTATCCGGTGATGCTGAAGGCCTCGTGGGGCGGCGGCGGCCGCGGCATGCGCGCCATCCGCTCGGAGGCCGACCTCGCGCGCGAGGTCATGGAAGGCAAGCGCGAGGCGAAGGCCGCCTTCGGCAAGGACGAGGTCTATCTCGAAAAGCTGATCGAGCGCGCCCGCCATGTCGAGGTGCAGGTGCTCGGCGACACGCATGGCAATGCCGTGCATCTGTTCGAGCGCGACTGCTCGATCCAGCGCCGCAATCAGAAGGTCGTCGAACGCGCGCCGGCTCCCTATCTCAGCGAGGAGCTGCGCCAGGAGCTCTGCGGCTATGCGCTGAAGATCGCGCGCGAGACCAGCTATATCGGCGCCGGCACGGTCGAGTTCCTGCAGGACGCCGACACCGGCAAGTTTTACTTCATAGAGGTCAACCCGCGCATCCAGGTCGAGCACACGGTCACCGAGATGGTGACGGGCATCGACATCGTGAAGGCGCAGATTCACATCCTCGACGGCTTCGCCATCGGCACGCCGGAATCCGGCGTGCCGATGCAGAAGGACATCAAGCTCAACGGCCACGCGCTGCAGTGCCGCATCACCACCGAGGATCCGGAGCACAATTTCATTCCGGACTATGGCCGCATCACCGCCTATCGCGGCGCCACCGGCTTCGGCATACGGCTCGACGGCGGCACCGCCTATTCGGGCGCGGTCATCACCCGCTTCTACGATCCGCTGCTCGAAAAGGTGACGGCCTGGGCGCCGACGCCGGCCGAGACGATCGCGCGCATGAACCGGGCGCTGCGCGAGTTCCGCATCCGCGGCGTGGCGACCAACCTCACCTTCCTCGAAGCGATCATCAATCACCCGAGCTTTGCCGACAATTCCTACACCACCAAGTTCATCGACACGACGCCGGAACTGTTCCAGCAGGTGAAGCGGCAGGACCGCGCCACCAAGCTTCTCAACTACCTGGCCGATGTCAGCGTCAACGGCCATCCCGAGACGCGCGGCCGGCCGATGCCGAAGGCCGACGCGGCGGCGCCTGTCGTGCCCTATCTCAACGGCAAGGTGCCGGACGGCAGCAAGCAAAGGTTCGATGCGCTCGGACCGGAGAAGTTCGCCTCCTGGATGCGCGGCCAGACCCAGGTGCTGGTCACCGACACGACGATGCGCGACGGCCACCAGTCGCTGCTCGCCACCCGGATGCGCACCTATGACATCGCAGGCATTGCCGGCACCTATGCGCGGGCGCTGCCGCAGCTGTTGTCGCTGGAGTGCTGGGGCGGCGCCACCTTCGACGTCGCCATGCGCTTCCTCACCGAGGATCCGTGGGAACGGCTGTCACGGGTGCGTGAAGCCGCACCCAACCTTCTGCTGCAGATGCTGCTGCGCGGCGCCAACGGCGTCGGCTACACCAACTATCCCGACAATGTCGTGCAGCATTTCGTCAGACAGGCAGCCGCCGGCGGCGTCGACCTGTTCCGTGTATTCGACTGCCTGAACTGGGTCGAGAACATGCGCGTCGCCATGGACGCGGTGGGCACCGAGGGCAAGCTGATCGAAGCGGCGATGTGCTACACCGGCGACATCCTCGATCCGGCGCGCGCAAAATACGACCTCAAATACTATGTCGGGCTGGCGAAGGAACTGGAAGCGGCCGGCGCGCATATCATCGCCGTCAAGGACATGGCGGGCCTGTTGAAGCCGTCGGCGGCGCGCGTGCTGTTCAAGGCGCTGCGCGAAGAGACCGACCTGCCGATCCATTTCCACACGCACGATACGTCCGGCCTGTCGGCGGCGACGGTGCTGGCGGCGGTCGAGACCGGCGTCGACGCCATCGACGCGGCGATGGATTCCTTCTCGGGCAACACCTCGCAACCCTGCCTCGGCTCGATCGTCGAGGCGCTCAAGGGCACGGAGCGCGACCCGGGACTCGATCCGCAGTGGATCCGCCACGTCTCCTTCTACTGGGAAGCGGTCCGCAACCAGTATGCCGCCTTCGAGAGCGACCTCAAGGGTCCGGCCTCGGAAGTCTATCTGCACGAGATGCCGGGCGGCCAGTTCACCAATCTCAAGGAACAGGCGCGCTCGCTCGGGCTCGAAACGCGCTGGCACGAGGTGGCGCAGGCCTATCACGACGTCAACCTGATGTTCGGCGACATCGTCAAGGTGACGCCGTCGTCGAAAGTGGTCGGCGACATGGCGCTGATGATGGTGAGCCAGGACCTCACCGTCGCCGACGTCGAGAACCCGGCGAAGGACATCGCCTTCCCGGACTCGGTCGTCTCGATGCTGCGCGGCGATCTCGGCCAATCGCCCGGCGGCTGGCCGCAAGCGCTGCAGAAGAAGGCGCTGAAGGGCGAAAAGCCGATCACCGTCCGGCCGGGCTCGCTGCTCAAGCCGGCGAACCTGAAGGCCAGCCGCAAGGAGATCGAGGAAAAGCTCGAACGCAAGCTCACAGAGTTCGAGTTCGCCTCCTGGCTGATGTATCCGAAAGTGTTCACCGACTTTGCCGCCGCGCAGGAATCCTACGGCCCGGTCAGCGTGCTGCCGACGCCGACCTATTTCTACGGCATGAAGTCGGAAGACGAGATCTTCGTCGACATCGAGAAGGGCAAGACCTTGGTGGTGCGCTGCCAGGCGTTCGGCGATGTCGACGACAAGGGCATGGTCACCGTCTTCTTCGAGCTCAACGGCCAGCCGCGCCGCGTGAAGGTGCCGGACCGCGCCCACGGCGCCTCGGCCGCCAAGGCGCGGCGCAAGGCGGAACCCGGCAACGAAGCGCATATCGGCGCGCCGATGCCGGGCGTGGTCTCAGCGCTTGCGGTTGCCGCCGGGCAGGCCGTCAAGGCGGGCGATGTGCTGCTCTCGATCGAGGCGATGAAGATGGAGACCGCGCTGCATGCCGAGCGCGACGGCGTGGTCGCCGAAGTGCTGGTCAAGGCCGGCGACCAGATCGACGCCAAGGATTTGCTGATCGCTTTCGGGTAGGTGTATTGAGATTCAGGTGAGGCCGGTCTGCAAACGCCGGCTTCCTGCGCTTCCGGCCTTCGCCGGCCGAAGCATCCATGACTGAGAATGGCGTGGCAGTTTAAGGCTACGGCCGGCGTAGGCCGGTGCTCACGTACCTTAAGTACGCTCCGCTCCGGTTCTCGGAAGCCACCATTCTCAGGCCGGCTTGACCTGAATCCCAACACACCCTAGGGCGTGCGTAACCCTTCATGCCGCATCGATAATGTCTTGACCCGCCGCGCGTGCTCGGGCATCGAACCCGCTCCAATTTTGCCGGGGCGGGAATCGCCGTGGCGCAAAAAACGCGGAGAGAAAAATGGCCGACGAGATCACCGAGACCAGCCAGACTGTAGCCGCCGGCCAGCTGCGCGCCATCATCGAGCGCATCGAGCGGCTCGAGGAAGAGAAGAAGACGATTTCCGACGACATCAAGGACGTCTATGGCGAGGCCAAGGGCACCGGCTTCGACACCAAGGCGATCCGCACCATCATCCGGCTGCGCAAGAAGGACCAAGCCGAGCGCCAGGAGGAGGAGTCGATCCTCGATCTATACAAGGCCGCGCTCGGCATGGTCTAAGAGACTGTTTGGAAATTCTACTCCGGCGGCCATCTGATGGCGTTTTCTGCGCTTCCGTTGCTCACGGACCAAATGTCCGCTGCGCTACGGTTCTCGAAACCACCACCATATGACTCGCCAGAGCGAATTTCGAAACAGTCTCGGCCAAGCCGTGATGGTAGCGCGAGCAGCCGGCCATGAGCGAGTTCGACTTCGGCGGGCGCCGCGCTTCGGAGTTCCGCCATCGCGGTTTCTGGGCGCTGTTCGCCGAACGGCACCCGGGAGAAAGGGCACGGCTGGCGAGGCGCGGTCCTTGGTTCTGGCAGCGCGGCTTGCCGGAGTTTGCCCTGGTGCTTTCCATGTATGTCGCGCCGAGCGAGAATGTGGTCGGCGTCTTCTTCGGCCGCAACGAAAAGCTCGGCGCAACGGAAGTCTGGACACGGCTGAAGCCGTTTCAGCCGGCGATCGAGGCGCGGCTGAAGCTCAGGCCGGAGCAGAGCGCGCAGAACCTCGGCATCAATTCGCAGTGGCAGGTCAACTGCTTCGCCGAGGACAACTGGCCGGCCATGGCCGACTGGCTGGTGACGGAATGCTCACGCTTCGAGCGCGCCGTGACTGAAGTGCTGGGGCGGGAGTAGACCGCAGATGCTTGCCGGCTTCTTCCGCTCGCGCTGGCAAGGCAGAGCTTCGCCCGACCGGCTGTTCTGGCGCGACATGCTGCTTGCCGGCACGGCGATCAACATTGCCTCGTCGGCGCTGGCGCTCGTCCTGCTCGGGCTGAAGCTGCCGCTCTGGCTGGTTCTCACAGTGCATTTCCTCGCCGTTCCCTACAACATCTTCCTCTCCCTTGCCGTCTGGCGGACGGCGGAAAAGACCGGCGGCGCCAAGGCCTCGCTGATGATGCTGGGCTCGGCGCTCTGGCTGATCGCGACGGTCATTGTGTGAGGACGCACAGCAGATGCGCATAAAAAAGGGCGGCCGAAGCCACCCTTTCCAAACTGACGGGGTACCGGTCAGGCCGCCGGCTCGAACTGCAGCGCCACGCCGTTGATGCAGTAGCGCAGGCCGGTCGGCGGCGGGCCGTCCTCGAAGACATGGCCGAGATGGCTGCCGCAGCGCGAGCAATGACATTCGGTGCGAACCATGCCGTAGCTGCGGTCGACGGTGGTCTCGATCGAACCAGGCACCGGATCGTTGAAGCTCGGCCAGCCGGTGCCGCTCTCGAATTTCAGCTTGGATTCGAACAGCGGCTGGTCGCAACCGACGCAGAAGAAAGTGCCGGCGCGCTTCTCGTAAAGCAGGGCGCAGCTGCCGGGACGCTCAGTGCCGTGGTTGCGCATGACGGCATATTGCTCCGGCGTCAGCCGGGCTCGCCACTCGGCATCGGTGCGGGTGACGGGGTAGGCGTGGGTGTCCATGAAATCTCCTCGGCCTTGGCGGCTCGTTGTTGGTGGGCAGCCTATATTCGCGCAAACATAGGCATTTGTTACAAACGCTGCCAGCGAAAGCGGGCTAGTGCTTGCGGGACAGCTGCCTCGTCGCCGCTTCGAGCCCGGCAAGCGTCAGTGGGAACATCCGGCCGCCGAAGATATCGTTGATCATCGCGATCGAGTGCGTGTAGCGCCAGTTCTTCTCAGCTTCCGGGTTGAGCCAGATCGCATTCGGCCATTGCTGCAACAGCCTTGCGAGCCAGACGCTGCCGGCTTCCGGGTTCCAGTGCTCGACCGAGCCGCCGGGATGGGCGATCTCGTAGGGGCTCATGGAGGCATCGCCGACGACGATGACCTTGTAGTCCGACCCGTATTTGTGAAGCAGGTCGAAGGTCGGGATGGTCTCGGCAAGGCGGCGGCGGTTGTCCTTCCAGACGCGCTCATAGAGGCAGTTGTGGAAGTAGAAATATTCGAGTTGCCGAAACTCGGCGCGCGCGGCGGAGAACAGTTCCTCGACGGTGCGGATATGGTCGTCCATCGAGCCGCCGACGTCGAAGAACATCAAGAGCTTCACTGCGTTGCGCCGCTCGGGTCGCGTCTTGACGTCCAGATAGCCGTGCTCAGCTGTGGCATGGATGGTGCCAGGCAGGTCGAACTCTTCCTCGGCGCCCTCGCGCACCCAACGACGCAGGCGCTTCAGCGCCACCTTTATATTGCGGGTGCCGAGCTCGACGGCATCGTCGAAATTCTTGAACTCGCGCTTGTCCCAGACTTTTACCGCGCGGCGATGCCGGCTTTCGTGCTGGCCGATGCGCACGCCCTCCGAATTGTAGCCATAGGCGCCGAATGGCGAGGTGCCGCCGGTGCCGATCCATTTCGAACCACCCTGGTGGCGACCCTTCTGCTCCTCCAGACGCTGCTTCAGCGTCTCCATCAGCTTCTCGAAGCCACCCAGCGCCTCGATCAGCTTCTTCTCTTCTTCGGTCAGGTGCTTTTCGGCAAGCCTGCGCAGCCATTCCTCGGGGATGTTGGCGACATCGACGGCATCCGGCCCGGCAAGCGCCTCGACGCCCTTGAAAACATGCGCGAACACCTGGTCGAAACGATCGATGTGGCGCTCGTCCTTCACCAGGGCCGAACGCGCGAGGTAGTAGAAACCCTCGACGTCATAGTCGACGAGCCCAGCCTCCAGCCCTTCGAGCAGCGACAGATATTCCCTGAGCGAAACGGGAACCCGCGCGGCCTTCAGTTCGAGGAAGAAGGGAATGAACATGATCGGATAGTTATCTGTGTCCCTCGATTTTTTCTCGAGCAGCACTCGCAATGAAAGCAGAGCGCGTGAGGCCATGACGGCCGGCCTCTTCGTCGATTGCCGCCAAGAGGCCGGCGTCCAGCGAAAGATTGGCCCTTACAGGTCGCCCGGAATCGATCAGCACAGGAATCATCACTGCCGACTCGCCGGCGCTACTGTCGATTTCATCCGCCCGCAATAGGTCCGCCACGGTCCGGGGGGCTGGCATGGGCAAATGTTTAGCCAGCCGTGCTTCGGCCCATCCACGTATCGCTGAGGTCGCATCCGCGATCGCTTCCTCGGGATTCGCGCCGCCGCCATGACAGCCAGGAAGATCGGGAACGCGCACCCCCCAAATGTCGTCCGCACCGTCGAGAATTTTGACATAATGAGTCATTCAACTTGTCCTCAAATCCATCCGGCAAGCCGGGCGATAGATCGCGCGACGCCCGGAGACTGCTCCCGATGCCTTACAGCAGATCGTACTCGATGAAGCCTGTCCGCCGCGCGACATGGTCGTAGAGCCTGCGCGCGGTGGCGTTGGTCTCGTGCGTCATCCAATAGACGTTCTTCACGCCGATCTTGCCGGCCTCCTCTTGCACGGCTTTGATCAAGGCCGCGCCGACACCCTTGCCGCGCACCTCCGGGTCGGCGAACAGGTCCTGCAGGTAGCAGTTGTTTTTCTCCGACCAGCACGAGCGGTGATAGAGATAGTGGGTGAGGCCGACAGCGCTGCCGTGAAACGTGGCGATAAAACCTTTCGGCTCGAATTCGCCTGCCGAGAACAGGCGCTTCCAAGTGACGTCGTAGACCTCGTCCGGCAGCTTGGTCTCGTAGAAAGTGAGGTAGGCGGTCCACAGCCGCCGCCAGTCGGCGTGATCGGACTGGGCAAGCGGGCGGACGGTGATCTCGGACATGTTTTCCTCCAATGTTTTGGTCGGAAGCTGCGACAGCGGCCGCTTGCCGGCAACGGTCCACAGCTGGAGAAAGCGCTATTGCTGTCGCCTATCCCTGGCGCCTGGCCATGAAGGCCAGGCGTTCGAAGAGGTGTACGTCCTGCTCGTTCTTGAGCAGCGCGCCATGCAGTTTCGGCAGCGCGTTCTTCGGGTCGGCTCGCAGATCCTCGGGCGCGATGTCGTCGGCGACCAGCAGGCGGATCCAGTCGAGCGCTTCGGAGGTCGAGGGCTTCTTCTTCAAGCCGGGCACGCCGCGGATCTCGTAGAACTGGGTGAGCGCCGCCCGCACCAGGTTCTGCTTGATGCCGGGATAATGCACGTCGACGATCCGGTGCAGTGTGTCGATGTCGGGGAAGCGGATGTAGTGGAAGAAGCAGCGGCGCAGGAAGGCGTCGGGCAGTTCCTTCTCGTTGTTCGAGGTGATGATGACGATCGGCCTCAGTGCCGCCCTGATCGTCTCGCCGGTCTCGTAGACGAAGAACTCCATCCGGTCGAGTTCCTGCAGCAGGTCGTTGGGGAACTCGATGTCGGCCTTGTCGATCTCGTCGATCAGAAGCACGACTTTTTTCGGTGCGGCGAAGGCGTCCCACAGCTTGCCGCGCTTGATGTAGTTCTTGATGTCGCTGAAGCGGTCGTCGCCGAGTTGGCTGTCGCGCAGGCGCGAGACCGCGTCATATTCGTAAAGGCCCTGCTGCGCCTTTGTGGTGGATTTGACATTCCATTCGATGAAATCCAGCCCGAGCGCCGCCGCCACCTGGCGTGCCAGCTCGGTCTTGCCGGTGCCGGGCTCGCCCTTGACCAGCAAGGGCCGCTCCAGTGCGATCGCGGCGTTGACCGCCACCATCAGATCCTTGTCGGCAACGTAAGCCGCGGTGCCTTCGAAACGCATTTCTTCTCCTATCCGAGCGGCGGGACCGTAAGGAGCCATGCGCACGCGTGCAAGCTTTAACGGCCATTCGTTTCCGCCGTTCGTTTGTCACCTTTCGTTTCTCTGGCGCTCGGCCAAGCGTCGGCCTATATTGGCGCTGGCGGTCTGCGCTTCCCGGCAGGAGAAACTTATCCCCGGGGCCTTATCGATCCTTGGGGAGCTGTCCCTGGGAAGACTCGTGGGTTTTCTCACACGGCGCCCACCTACTTTGTAGGCACCCGGGATCGACCTCTCCACCGGTTGTGTGGATCGTCACTCGTCGAAAAGCCCATATTTGGCGGATTTTGTCGTTGCGCCGTTTTGTGCGGTGCTCACGAACGAAAAGTTCGCTCCGCTATCTTTTTTTGCGCATGATCTTTCACCGAACCGCTGACACTTCGGTGGATCATGCGGTAGAAAACGTCGCTCCTAAAACTCCACCCAAATCTGACCTTTTCTAGCGTCCACGCATGACACCTTCCAAAGACCTGAAAAAACGGCTTCGTAAGGAAGCGCTGGCCCGGCGCGATGCGCTCGATGAATTCTGGCGTGTGGAGATCGCGCTCGAAATGGCCGAGACCGCGAAGGATGAGATCGCCGTGGAGCCAGGCCAGATCGTCTCCGGCTTCTGGCCGATGCGCTCCGAGGTCGATGTGCGGCCGCTGATGTTCGCCTTGCGTGAGAAAGGCGCCAGGCTCTGCCTGCCGGCAATCCTCGACAAGACCACCATCGTCTTCCGCGAATTGGTACGTGGCGCGCCGATGGTCGAGATGGGCTTCGGCACGGTCGGGCCGCATGAGGAGGCGGAAGAGCTCGATCCTTCGCTGATGCTGGTGCCGCTCGCCGCCTTCGATGCGCGCGGCCACCGCATCGGCTATGGCGCCGGCTATTACGACCGGGCGATCGCGAGGCTGGCCGACAAGGGCCTGCCGCCCCGGCTGATCGGCATCGCTTTCGACTGCCAGGAGGTTCCGATGGTGCCGGATGAGAACCACGACGTGATCATCCCGGAAATACTGACCGAGAGCGGGTTGCGCCGGTTCACACCGTAATTGTAGAAAAGCGTCTGAGAACGCATGATCTTTGCGGAAAGTCATGCAGCTTTTGCTTGGCGGACTTTCGGCACGGGATCATATGAGACTTCTCTTCCTCGGCGACATGGTCGGAAAAACTGGGCGCACGGCGGTGTGGGAACAGCTGCCTGGGCTGATCTCCGATTTCAAGCTCGATTTCGTCATCGTCAATGGCGAGAATGCCGCCGGCGGCTTCGGCATCACCGAGGAGATTTTCCGCGAGACGCTTGCGGCGGGCGCCGACGTCGTCACCACCGGCAACCATGTCTGGGATCAGCGCGACGCGTTGATCTTCGCGCCGCGCGAGGAGCGCTTCCTGCGCCCCTCCAATTTTCCCAAGGGCACGCCGGGGCGCGGCTCGGGCGTCTACATCGCCAGGAACGGCGCGCGGGTGCTGGTCGCCAACATCATGGGGCGCGTCTTCATGCATCCCGAGCTCGACGATCCTTTCCAGGCCGGCGAGCGCGAGCTTGCCGCCTGTCCGCTCGGCGAGCAGGCCGATGCGGCGGTGATCGATTTCCACGCCGAGGCGACCTCGGAAAAGATGTGCTTCGCGCATTTCGTCGACGGCCGCGCCAGCCTGGTGGTCGGCACCCATACGCACCAGCCGACCGCCGACCACCAGATCCTCAAGGGCGGCACCGCCTATATCTCGGATGCCGGCATGTGCGGCGACTATGACTCCTCGCTCGGCATGGACAAGGAAGAGCCGCTCAACCGCTTCCTGTCGAAAGTGCCGAAGGGCCGCTTCGAGGCGGCGAGCGGACCAGCGACGCTCTGCGGCATCGGCGTCGAGATTTCCGACCGGACCGGGCTTGCCGAGAAGATCGCGCCGTTTCGTCGCGGCCCCCGGCTGGAGGAAACGGCGCCATCCTTCTGGCCGTGACATTGATATGAGAGAGGCCAGTACCTAACTGGCGACAAAACTGCTCTAGATCGTAGAGGGGACGACCTTCATGCAGCTTGTCGAATTCCTGGCGCCGCACCTTGCTTTCGTTTCCGATCCGACCGCGTGGGTCGCACTGTTGACGCTGGTGGTGCTGGAGGTCGTGCTCGGCATCGACAACCTGATCTTCATCTCGATCCTCACCAACAAGCTGCCCGAAGCGCAAAGGGCACGCGCGCGCCGGCTCGGCATCTCGGCGGCGCTGGTCATGCGGCTCATCCTGCTCGCCACGATCTCGATCATCGTGCAATTGACGGCGCCGGTGTTCACGGCGTTCGGTCACGGCTTTTCCTGGCGCGACCTGATCCTGATCGCCGGCGGCCTGTTCCTGGTGTGGAAGGCGACCAAGGAGATCCACCACACGGTCGACCCGCAGGACCATCAGGACTCGATGGTCGGCGGCACGCTGCAGATGAGCCTGGCCGGCGCGATCTTCCAGATCCTGCTGCTAGACCTCGTCTTCTCGATCGACTCGATCATCACAGCCGTCGGCATGACCGACGAGATCGCCATCATGTACATCGCGGTGATCGTGGCGGTGAGCGTGATGATGGTGGCGGCGACGCCGCTCGCCAATTTCATCGCCAGGAATCCCACAATCGTCATGCTGGCGCTGGGCTTCCTGCTGATGATCGGCATGACGCTGATCGCCGACGGCATGGGCTACCACGTGCCCAAGGGCTACATCTACGCCGCCATGGGTTTTTCCGCCCTGGTAGAGGGGCTCAACATGCTGGCGCGGCGGCGGAAAAAGCAAGGCTCGGGCGGCGAGCACTGAGCCTCGGCCGGGGCGGCAAGCACTGCTATTCGGACGCAACGCCCTTGGGGTGGCGATCGCCGATCAATCCCAGCGCCACACCCTTTTCCAGCCAGGCCTTGGCGCCGGCGAGCACCAGCGAGAAACCGCCGGTGGATTCGACTGCCTGCTTTACCTGTTCGTCGCCAGAGCCGGCAAAACCGAAATTGCGGACTTCGAGGAAAGTTGCGTCGCCAGGCATCTCGGTGAAGGTCCAGACGACGGTGGTCGGCGGCTCGCTCCATTGCATGACGAGCTTTTCGTTGGGAACGATCTCGCTGACCTCGACCTTGGTCGAAACGCCATACATGCGCCACTCCCACTGAACCGTCTTGCCTTCGTCCAACCGGCCACTGGAATGCGTGAACCAGAATTTCGTCGTGACCGACGGATCGACGATCGCCTCGAAAACTTCGGCGACCGGCCGGCGGATCAGCATGCCGGTCTCGGCGGTCGGGGTTTCGCGGAGTTCCATGGTGGCCTCCTTCCATTGCAGGCATATTGAATCTGCTGCGGCCTTTGAGCCGCGTCAGGGCAGATTGATCTGCCAGGAGACGCCGAACCTGTCGTTGAGCCAGGCGAAACGTTGGCTGAAGCCGTAATTGCCGGGCGGCATCAGGAACGCGCCGTCCTTGGACAGAACGTCGATGATCTGCTCCTGTTCCTGGTCGGACGAACAGTCGACGAAGAACGAGACCGACGGCGTGAAGGCGAAGGCGTGGTGCACCGGGCTGTTGAAGATCATCACCTCCGTGCCGCCGATCGAGGCGCGGGCCAGCTTGACCGTCCCTTCGGGTCCGTCCTCACCGGCGCCATAGCGCGTGACGTCGAGGACGCTGCTTTCCGGAATGGTCTCGCAATAGAGGGTCATGGCCTCCTCGGCCCGACCTTCGAACATCAGGAATGGCGTTACTTTCACGGCAGTCCTCCCTGGCTCAGAGATTGGGCTCAGATGTTGGTTTCGTTGGCGGGTTCGCCCTTCATCTCGCTGCGATAGTAGCCGTCGCGCAAGTTGATGCCGTATTCGAGATAGGCCTTCATGCAGGCGAGCATTTGCGACCAGCCCTCGCAGTTGAGGTAGGATTTCTTCAGGCCGGTCTCGCCTTCGTGCCAGCCGGCCTCGGCGATGGTGACGAAGGTGCCGCCGTCGTCCAGCGGCTCGAAATTCATCTCGATGCGGGTCTTGTAGGCCGGCTTGCCCTCGGTATCGGTCGCGTCCCAGCGCAGCACGATGCGCTTGTCCTTGGTCACCTCATCGACCTCGACCGGCACCGTCTTCCACCAGGTGACGGTGGTGCCGGCGATCAACGGAGCGGAGGCGCCGCCTATGGTGGTGAAATAGCCGCTGAGCTTCGTCGGATTGACCACAGCGTCGAAGACCTCGGCGACCGGTTTGCCGATGCGTCCGGAAATCCTGAATCCAAGAGACATATCCACAGCTCCTTCCTTGCTCCTTGAAATGATATGTTATAGAAACATAACATGTCAAGTCAAACTGCGGACGACCATGTTTTCAAGGCCTTGGCGCATCCGCGCCGGCGCGAGTTGCTGGACCGGCTGAAGGATCAGCCGCAGACCACGGGCGCGCTCTGCGAGGCTTTCCCGGACATGGACCGCTGCACGGTGATGATGCACCTCAAGGTGCTTGAGGAAGCCGCTCTGGTCGTCGCAAAGCGCGAGGGGCGCGAACGCTGGAACCATCTCAACGCTTTGCCGATCAAGCAGATCCACGACCGCTGGATCAGCCAGTATGCCGGCCATGCCATCAGTATCCTCGACCGGCTCAAATCGGATCTGGAGGGCTGACAAAATCCTCACGAGGCTGGCTTCGGCGCCGGCTCGACGGCCCGGCTGGACGAATTGAGCCGATTTATCTATAAGCCGGCCATTCCGACAGAGAGCGCCGCGTGCCTTTGCAGGCATGGCTCAGACGTTCTGAAAATTTGAATTCGAGCATTTTGCCGATGCCGGGTGATCGCGCCCGGCTAAAAATGCTCTAGCCGAACACGACAGGGGTGCCATGGCTGGCCATTCGCAGTTCAAGAACATCATGCACCGCAAGGGCCGCCAGGATGCGGTGCGGTCGAAAATGTTTTCCAAGCTGGCGCGCGAAATCACTGTCGCCGCCAAGACCGGCACGCCGGACCCGGCGATGAACCCGCGGCTGCGCCTTGCGGTGCAAAACGCCAAGGCGGTGTCGATGCCGAAGGACAACATCCAGCGCGCCATCAACAAGGCCTCCGCCGGCGATGCCGAGAACTACGAGGCGGTGCGCTACGAGGGCTACGGCCCGGGCGGCGTGGCGCTGATCGTCGAGGCGCTGACCGACAACCGCAACCGCTCCGCGTCCAATGTGCGCGCAGCCTTCACCAAGGCCGGCGGGGCGCTCGGCGAAACCGGCTCGGTGTCCTTCATGTGGGACCGGATCGGCGAGATCTACTATCCAGCTTCGGCCGGCAGCGCCGACAAGGTCATGGAGGCCGCGATCGAGGCGGGCGCCGACGATGTCGAGTCGGACGAGGAAGGCCACACCATCTACTGCGGCTTCGAAAATCTCGGCGAGGTGTCGAAGTCGCTCGAAGCCGCGCTCGGCGAGGCGGAATCGGTAAAGCCGATCTGGCGGCCGCAGAACAACGTCCCGGTCGACGAAGAGCGGGCGCAATCGCTGATGAAGCTGGTCGCCACCCTCGAGGACGATGATGACGTGCAGAGCGTCTACGCCAATTTCGAGGTCGACGACGAGACGATGGCCAAGCTCAGCGCGGCCTGAGCCAGCCCGCCATGAGCGAAACACTGCTTCCCACCATCCGCATCACCTATTGCACGCAATGCCAGTGGCTGTTGCGTGCCGGCTGGATGGCGCAGGAACTCCTTTCCACCTTCGGCACCGATCTTGGCGAAGTGACGCTGGTGCCGGGCACCGGCGGTATCTTCACCATTTCCTGCAACGACGTGCTTATCTGGGACCGCAAGCGCGACGGCGGCTTTCCGGATGCGGCGAAGCTGAAGCAGCTGGTCCGCGATGTCATCGATCCGGATCGCGATCTCGGCCATGCCGACCGCAAAACCCACAAGAAGACAGACCCCGCCTGAAGCGGGGTCTTTGCATTGCGGAGTGCCTCTTCAGATCAACGCCATGATGAAGCACGCCATCGCGACGATCGCGGTGACGGTGCGGACGTGGTTCCACATCACCCATTCGCTTAGATAGTTCGTCCACACCACGGCGCCGTTGGCGCTTGCCGGGTCGACGGCGGCCAGCGCATCGTTGAGCGGCACGTTGAAGACCATGGTCACGATCGGGTTGCCGATCGGGTAGATCACGGCGCCGGCGAGCAGCCAGTACGAGCCTGACTGGCTCCAGCCGAAGAGAGCTGCAGCGATGAGCACCAGGCAGATGAGACCGGTGCCGAACAGCGCCGTCATGAAGGTCGGCGTGATCACCGTAATGCTGATCGAGTTCATGGCTGCAATGCCGCCTGCAGCCGGCAGCCTCGCAAGTGCCGGCATGACGAAGTTCGAGAAGGCGAAGAAGACGCCGCCGACCACGCCGGAGCCGATCGCGGCGATGAAGGCGAGGGTGGGGAGAAGTTTTATCATCTCAGTTGCTCCAGATTGGTTGACGGTCCAGATCAGAACGTGAGTAATATTCACATTTGCAAAACGTGATAAACCCTCGTATTTTTCGAGTCAAGCCAATTTTCCAGGTTTCGAAAATCGTCTCGGAGTGGGTCATGGAAGACAAGGTTGCTGCCAAGGCCGAGCAGGCGGCCATCGCTTCACCACGACGGGCGCCAACGCAGCAGCGCAGCCGCGAGCGGGTCGAGCGGATGCTTGCCGCCGCCTCGGCGCTGATTGCCGAACAGGGCAGCGACGCCATGCGCATGGGCGAGGTGGCGGAAAGGGCAGGGGTGTCGATCGGCTCGCTGTACCAGTTCTTTCCGGACAAGCGGGCGATCGTCTGGGCGCTGGCCGAGCGCTACACGGCTGAAAGCCAGGCCTGCATCGCCGCGGCGCTGAAAGACGTCAGCGATGCCGAAGGCCTGAAACAGGCGTTTTCGGAGTTGGTCGACATCTACTACCGCCTGTTCCTGGCCGAGCCGGTGATGCGCGACATCTGGTCGGGCACGCAGGCCGACAAGGCACTGCGCGAGCTTGAGCTCGCCGACAGCCGGGCCAATGCCGAATTCCTGGTGGCGGTGCTGAAGCGATTGCGGCCGGATGCCGACCCGGTCGAACTGGAAACGACGGCATTCCTCGTCTGGCAGATGGGCGAGGCCGCCGTGCGGCTGGCAATATCCGTCGACCGCGGGGAGGGCGACAGGCTGGTCGCGGCCTACAAGCGCATGGCGCTGAGGGAGTTGTTGGCTGAGTAGGATGCTCCCACCCTCCCCCTTGTGGGGAGGGTCGCTGCGAAGCAGCGGGGAGGGGGCGGCGCCAGACCCCACCCGGACCTTCGGTCCGACCTCCCCACAAGGGGGAGGTAGGGCAAGTGCATGCAACAAAAAACCCGCCACGAAGGCGGGTTTTTGATCTGCGACAAAGCGGAGAAGGGCTTAGAGGCCGAAACCTTCGAAGCGCTTCTTGAACTTCGACAGGCGGCCGCCGCGGTCGAGCAGGGTCTGCTGGCCGCCGGTCCAGGCTGGGTGCGTGGTCGGGTCGATGTCGAGGTTCATCGTGTCGCCTTCCTTGCCCCAGGTCGAGCGGGTCAGGTATTCGGTGCCATCGGTCATGACGACCTTGATGGTGTGGTAGTCGGGGTGGATATCGGCCTTCATTGTCTTATTTCCTGGCTTGCTGGCGCCGGTGACGGGCCTAAGGCCTGCGTCGATGCGCCCCTTTTTAAAACTCGAAGCCGCAGCTAATGAAAAGCCACGGCTTCTAAAACGGTCGGCGAGCCTATACATCAGCCGGAATTGAATCACAAGGCCGCGGCAAGCGCATATTGAAGCGCATGACCGGCAAGCGGCCAGAGGAAACGCTCATGGCGGATATCGGTGTCAGTGGAGACGGGCGCAAGCGCTCGATCCGGCCGCTCAGAAGCCTTTTTCCGTATATCACCCGCTACCGGAAACTGGCGGTCGGCGCCATCATCTCGCTGATCCTGGCGGCGGCGACGACGCTCGCCCTGCCGATGGCCGTGCGGCGCATGATCGATCACGGCTTCCAGGCATCGGGCTCCACCTTCATAGCAGAATATTTCGCCGCGCTTGTGGCGATGGCGGCGCTGCTGGCGGCGGCATCGGCCAGCCGCTACTACTTCGTCATCACGCTCGGCGAGCGGGTCGTCGCCGATATCCGTCGCGACGTGTTCGCCCATGTCACGACCTTGTCGCCGGCCTTTTTCGACAAGGCGCATTCCGGCGAGATCGTTTCGCGGCTCGCCGCCGACACGACACAGGTGAAGTCCGCTGTCGGGGCCACTGCCTCGGTCGCGCTGCGCAATCTCATCCTCGGCCTCGGCGCCGTGGCGATGATGGTCTTCACCAGCCCAAAACTTTCCGGCCTGGTCATCGGCGCCATTCCGCTGATCGTGCTGCCGCTCGTCGCCTTTGGCCGCTCGGTGCGGCGCAGGTCGCGCCTGGCGCAGGATACGCTGGCCGAGGCCACCGCCTATGCCAGCGAGCAGATCGGCGCGGTGCGCACGCTGCAGGCCTTCACCAACGAGAAGCTGGTCACAGGGCATTTCTCGGCTGCGGTGGAAGCGGCTTTCGAGGCGGCGCGCATGTCAGTCTTTGCCCGCTCCTTCCTCACCTTCTTCGCCATCTTCATGATCTTCTCCTCGGTGGTGGCGGTGCTCTGGTTCGGTTCGCGCGATGTGCTTGCCGGCACGCTGTCGCCGGGCACGCTCGGCCAGTTCCTGCTCTATTCGGTGTTCGCCGCCGGCGCGCTCGGTGCCTTGTCGGAGGTGTGGAGCGAGCTGTCGCAGGCGGCGGGCGCAGCCGAGCGGCTGACCGAGATCCTGGCTGAGAAGCCCGCCATCCAATCGCCCGTCGATCCGCTGCCGCTGCCCGCTAAGGCCAAGGGCGCGATCAGCTTCGACGATGTCTCCTTCTCCTACCCGGCGCGGCCGGATCGGGCCGCAGTCCATGGCCTCAGCTTCCAGGTGAAGCCGGGCGAGACGGTGGCGATCGTCGGGCCGTCAGGCGCGGGGAAAAGCACGGTCTTCTCACTGATCCTGCGCTTCTACGATCCGGAAAGCGGGCGCATCGTCATCGACGGCGTCGACGTGCGCGAGGCCGATCCGGCCGCCGTGCGCGAGCGCATCGCCATCGTGCCGCAGGACGTCACCATCTTCGCGGCGAGCGCGCGCGACAATATCGGCTTCGGCCGGCCGGGCGCCAGCGACGCGGGGATCGAGGCGGCGGCAAAGGCGGCCCTTGCCGACGAATTCATCGGCAAGCTCGAAAAGGGCTATGACAGCCAGGTCGGCGAGCGCGGCGTGACGCTCTCCGGCGGCCAGCGCCAGCGCGTCGCGATCGCCCGCGCCATCCTTCGGGACGCGCCGATCCTTTTGCTCGACGAGGCGACCTCGGCGCTCGACGCCGAAAGCGAGACCTTGGTGCAGACGGCACTGGAGCGGCTGATGCAGGGCCGCACCACTATCGTCATCGCCCACCGGCTGGCGACGGTGCTGAAGGCCGACCGGATCCTCGTCATGGAAGGCGGCCGCATCGTCGAGGAAGGCACCCATCAGAGCCTGGTCGTCAAGGGCGGCATCTATGCGCGGCTGGCCAAGCTGCAGTTCGAGACCGGGGCCAGCGCCTTCAGGGGCGCGGCGGAGTAGACCTCCAACCGCCCGGCAAGCGCTATGCTTCGCCGTAGCGCCTGCGCAAGTGGTCGGTGAAGTAGGCGGCGTTGAGCCTCTCGCCGGTGGCGCGCTCGAGCAGTTCCGGCGTCGACCAGCGCGAGCCCTGCGACCAGATCCTTTTGCGGCGCCAGTCGTTAATGGCGCTGAAGTCACCTTTGGCGAGGTCCTTGTCCGCGGACGGGTGCTCCCTGGTCAAGGCGGCCCATTGCTGCGCCGCCATCATCGCGCCCAGCGTATAGGACGGGAAATAGCCGAAGGCGGCGCCCGGCCAATGCACGTCCTGCATCGGTCCGTCGGCCGGGTTGTCGATGGTCGACAGGCCGAGATAGTCGCGCATCTTGCCGTCCCATGCCTCGGGCAGCTCGGCGACTTCCAGCCGGCCGGAAACAAGCTCCTGCTCGAGCTCGTAGCGCAGGATGACGTGTAGCGGATAGGTGACTTCGTCGGCGTCGACGCGGATCAGGCCGCGCCCGACGTGGTGGACGTGCGGCAGGATGTCGTCGAGCGACCAGGCTTCGCCGAGATGCTTCTCGACCACCGGCAATGCCCAGCGCCAGAAGGCTGGGTTCCGGCCGATCTGCTTCTCGACGAACAGGCTCTGGCTCTCATGCACTGCCATGCCGCGCGCCCTGCCGAGCGGCCAGTGCGACCAGGCTTTCGGCAGGTTCTGCTCGTAGAGCGCGTGGCCGGTCTCGTGCAGCACGCCCATTAGCGCCGACAGGAAATCGGAGGTCTTGTAGCGGGTGGTGATGCGCACATCGGTCGGCACGCCGCCGCAGAAGGGATGGTGCGACACCGACAGCGAGCCGTGCGTGAGGTCGAAACCGACCGCCGTCATCATGGCAAGGCCAAGCTCGCGCTGACGGTCGATGGCGTAGCTGCCGGAGAGCGGCTTCAGCGGATGTTTGGCCAGCCGCGCATCCTGCACGGCCAGCGCGTGCGGCAGGAAATCCTTGAGGAAGGCCTTCAGCTCGGCAAACACCGGCGTGATGTCGGCGGCGCGATTGCCCGGATCGTACTGCTCCATCAGCGCGTCATAGGGGGCAAGGCCGAGCGCGTCGGCGCGCAGTGCCGCCTCTTCGCGCACCAGCGCCACCACGCCTTCCAGCGCCGGCAGGAAGCCCGCCCAGTCGTTCTTGGCGCGCAGGTCGCGCCAGAGCTGCTCGGAACGCATGCGCGCGACCGTCTGCCGCTCGACGAATTCGACCGGCAGGCAGGTGAGGTTGGTGTATTGCCGGCGCAGTTCCCGCACCGCCGCCTGCTGCTCGTCGTTCAGCGGCTCGGCTTCGGCCGCGGCGATCCAGTCGCCGATCGCCGGCGCGGTCGCCTGAGCGTGCAGCATGCCGGCAAGGGCGGACGTCGCCTCCGCGCGCTTCTCGCCGCCGCCCACCGCCATATGGGTCGCCTCGTCGGCGCCGAGGATGGCCAGCGCATGCTCCAGCGCTTCGAGCTTGTGGCCGAGTTGGTCGAGTTTTTGGAAGGACATGGATGGTTTCCGGCTGCAAATGGGCTGGCGCGAAAAGATACCAAGGCATCGAGCTTGGCAACCCTGATCCGCCGGTTGCGGGTCAGCCCGTCTTGCCTTGCAACAGCGTAGCGTGATCAATGCTCGATGCGAACGAGCGGAGGGGACAATGATCGGCAATATCCTGGTCGGGCTGGTAGCGCTGATCCACTGCTACATCGTCTATCTGGAGATGGTGCTCTGGGACACGCCGCGCGGGCACAAGGCGTTCAAGCTGACGCCCGAATTCGCGAGCGCCTCAAAAGTGCTCGCCGCCAACCAGGGGCTCTATAACGGCTTTCTTGCCGCAGGCCTGATCTGGGGCCTCTATCTCGGCGACGGCGGGTTCCGGATCAAGATATTCTTCCTGCTTTGCGTTGCCATCGCCGGCCTTTACGGCGCGGCGACCGTCGGCCGGAAAATCCTGTTCATCCAGACCGTGCCGGCAGTGCTTGCCATCGTCGCGCTCTGGCTCGGCCTGTGATCAAAGGACGTGATCGAAAAAGGACGCCCTTGGGCTAAAGCGCATCGCCCTGAAACGGATTCAGGCGACGCTCTTTAGGTCTTTGTTTTGATGCATGCCGTTCCCCCAAAACCGCTGCGCACTTTGGGCGACATGCACAGGTCCCTCGGGCGCCAGGTGGTCCCTTCCGTTTCCTCCGAAGACTTCAATCGTTCGGGTAGTGACCGCCGTCGGAGCCGTCGCCCATCAGGAAGCCGCTGCCGGTGTCGACCATGAGTTTCTGGTCGACATGGTCGAGACGGCGCAGCAGGTCGTGATATTGCGTGGCGGGAATCCTGCCATGATCCGAGCCGGCGACCTTCTCGGCGGCCTGGCTGATATGAGCGGCGCGCATATGCAACTGCTGCGCCTCGGCGGCCGAGATGGTGTTGGCTTCCCGCGCATCCCTGATGCCTTGGTCCACACCCTGGATCTGCTCGATGAGGCTGGTCACGCGGAGGCATCGCCGGCGGTTCCCGGCCCTGCGCGGCAAACTAGGAGCGTCAATTTGCGATGTGTAATTAAAAAAAGATAATGTCTTCAGGCATTGTCGCCGGCCGTTTGCGCCCTAGAGTTGAGCCGGCGAACAAATTCGCGTTCGCGTGAGTTCGCGTGATGCCGGATCAACGTTCGGTGAGTTTCAGCTCAATACGGCGGTTCTTGCTGCGCGCGTCGTCGGTGTCGGCCGGATCGAGCGGCTGGAATTCGCCGAAGCCGGCGGCGACCAGCCGGTTGGCCGGCACGCCGTTCTCGATCAGGAACTTCACCACCGAGGTCGCGCGCGCCGTCGAGAGCTCCCAGTTGTCGCGATAGCGGCCGGTGCCGGACAGCGGCTTGTTGTCGGTGTGGCCGTCGACGCGCAGCACCCAGCTGATCTCGGGCGGGATTTCCTTCTGCAGTTCGATGACGGCGTCGGCGAGCTTCTTCATCTCGACCTTGCCGGCATCGTTGATCACGTCGGAGCCGGTGGGAAACAGCACTTCCGACTGAAAGACGAAGCGGTCGCCGACGATGCGGATGTTCTCGCGGTCGGCGAGGATCTCGCGCAGCCGGCCGAAGAAATCGGAGCGGTAGCGGTTGAGCTCCTGGACACGCTGCGCGAGTGCCACGTTCAGGCGGCGGCCGAGATCGGCGATCTTGGTGTTGGACTCGCGGTCGCGCTGCTCCGAGACGTTGAGCGCGTCCTCGAGCGCTGCGATCTGCTTGCGCAGCGCCGCGATCTGCTGGTTGAGGATCTCGACCTGGCTCAGCGCCTGCTGGCTGATCTGGCGCTGGTTGTCGAGCTCGCCGGAAAGGGCCGTGGCGCGCTTGTTGGCCGCATCGCCGGCGCCGGCGCCTTGCTCCAGCAATTGCTGAAGACGGCTCTTTTCCGCTTCCGCCGCCGACAGCGAGGCCTGCAGGTTGGCGAGCGTATCTTCCTTGTCCTGGCTGTTCGAGCGCTCCAGCGCGAGCAACTGTGTCAGTTCGTTGATCTGCGAGTTGAGGCGGTTGAGCACCGTGTCCTTGCCGGAGATTTCGCGGCTGAGCAGGAACTGCGCCAGCACGAACACCGTGAGCAGGAACATGATGGCGAGCAGAAGCGTCGACAGCGCGTCGACGAAGCCCGGCCAGTAATCGATCCGGCGATCGGCGCGCCGCCTTGCCAGCGCCACGTCAGTGGACCCCTTGCTTCTTAAGCGCGTCGGCGATCTTCTCCAGCGTGTTGCGCATCGCCTTCTGCTCGTCGGACTGTGCCTCGACCCAGTCGCGCATGATCTGCTGCTCGGAGCGCATGTTCTTGACCAGTCCGGAAATGCCGTCCGCCAGGTTGGCCATGGCGGTGGCAACGCGCGGGTTGGAGCCGCCGCCGTTCTCCTGCAGGCTGCGCAGCCGTTCCGACAACAGGCGGATTTCCTCCGACGGCTCGGCGCGGGCCTGGTCGGAGACCACGATGTCGGACGACAGGTCGGTGACCGAGGACAGCCAGTTTTCGAGCTCGGTGTAGAAGCGGGTCTGGGCGCGGCCGGCCTGCAGGTCGAGGAAGCCGAGCACCAGCGAACCCGAGAGACCGAACAGCGAGGACGAGAAGGCCGTGCCCATGCCGGCGAGCGGCGCAGACAGGCCCTGCTTCAGCGCGTCGAGCACGGCGGCGGCATCGCCGCTGCCGGGGTCGAGCGCCTCGATGGTCTCGCGGATCGAGGCGATGGTGTTGAGCAGGCCCCAGAAGGTGCCGAGCAGGCCGAGGAACACCAAGAGCCCGACGAGATAGCGCGAGGTGTCGCGGCTTTCATCGAGGCGGGTGGCGATGGAATCGAGCATGGTGCGCATCGAAGAGGTCGAGAAGGCGATCGTCGATGAACGGCCGATCATCGCCTTCATCGGCGCCAAAAGCACCGGCTCGGTTGTCTCGGAGCCGGCGCGGAAGGAATTGACCCAGCGCACTTCCCTGAACAGCCGGCCGACCTGGGTGAAGGCGAGCAGGATGCCGACGACAAGCACGCCGATGATCAGCCCGTTGAGGCCGGGATTGCTGGAGAAGGCGGTCGAGATCTGGCGGGTGAGGATGGCGGCGATGAAGGCTACGATGATCAGGAAGATCACCATGGTGAGCAGGAAGACCTGCGGGCTCGACAGTTTGTGCGGATCGTAGACCAGGACATCCGAGCGCCTGCCGAAGGATCTGAGAAAAGCCATCCGTGCCCCGTTTCCGATGCCACCCGCCGCAGAATTGCCGCGACTCTAAACGGAATTGTGACCAAATTGAATGGCGCTTGGCAATATCGCCGCCAGCAAGGTTTAGAACCTACTGATGACCAGGCAGTCGACCATGGCGGCCAGATGCAGCCCGGCGCCGGTGACGACGAAGCCGTGCCAGACGGCATTGTGGAAGCGCAGGCCTTTCCAGGCGAAGAAGATGACGCCGCAGGAATAGACGATGCCGCCGGCAATGAGCAGCACGACGGAGGTCGTCGGCAGCGTCTCCACCAGCGGCCCGGCCAGCACCACGCCGCTCCAGCCGATCGCGAGGTAGAAGACGATCGCCAGCCGGTCGTAGCGTCCGGGCAGGAACATCTTGATCGCGATGCCCGCCGCCGCCGCGCTCCACACGATGACGATCATGGGCAGGGCAAGCGGCGAAGTGTTCAGCTGGGCCAGGAAAGGCGTATATGTGGCGGCGATCAGGAGATAGATCGCGGCATGGTCTAAGCGGCGCAGGATCCACTTCGCCGGCCACGATATCGGCCACAAATTGTAGGCCAGCGACACCGACAGCACGGTGAGCAACGACACCACGTAGAAGACGGCGGCGACATATTCGCCCGGGCCGGAACGGAAGGCAGCGAGCGCCAGGAAGGCAGAACCGGCCGCGATCGCCAGCACGATGCCGACGGCATGGACGATGCCATCGGCGATCATCTCGCCGCGCGAATAGTGCCAGCGACCCACAAAAGGGACTTCGATCTGAGTCCCGATTTCGAGATGGGACTTTGCGCGTGCGTCGTTCATGGTTGGTCCTTGAAGCCCTATCTGGGCAGTCGTGGACCAGTATTTCAAGCTTCGGTTGCGGTTTTGCGACTGCGGCGCTTCAGCGCGCCGGGCTCGCCGGTGCCACTTCTCAACGGGACGGGAGCGGCTTCTTCACGGTCTTGAGCAGCGCCCGCTGGATGACCTCGTTGCCGGCGACGACCGAGCCGCGCTCCAGCATTTCCTGTCCGCCCTCGAAGTCGGAGACGAAGCCGCCCGCCTCGCGGATCAACAGCAGGCCGGCGGCGATATCCCAGGCGGAGAGGCCTACTTCCCAAAACCCGTCCATGCGGCCGGCCGCGACATAGGCGAGGTCGAGCGAAGCGGAGCCGAGACGGCGAACGCCGGAGACTTCGGCCATGACGTTACGCAATTCGATCAGGAAATTGCCGTGCTGGCCGCGCCCGAGATGCGGCACGCCGCAGCCGATCACGGCATCGGTGAGCTTGCCGCGCCCGGCAACGCGCAGCCGGCGATCGTTCATGAAGGCGCCGCCGCCGCGCTCGGCGGTATAGAGCTCGTCCATGGCCGGATTGTAGACGACGCCGGCGACGATCTGGCCCTGGCGCTCGAGCGCGATCGAGACCGCGAAGAGCGGGATGCCATGCAGGAAGTTGGTGGTGCCGTCGAGCGGGTCGACGATCCAGCGATGCTGGCCGTCCTCGCCTTCGACGGCGCCGCGCTCCTCCATCAGGAAGGCGTAGCCCGGCCGCGCCTTCGACAGCTCGGCAAAGACAATCTCTTCAGCCTTGCGGTCGGCCTGGCTGACATAGTCGCCAGGTCCCTTCATCGAGACCTGCAGGTTCTGCACCTCGCCGAAATCGCGCGACAGGGAGCGGCCGGCCTTCATCGCGGCCTGGACCATGACATTGAGGAGAGCGGAGCGCGCCATTTTTTCTTCCTGCTTCTTGGCCGTTTAGTCTGCGCGGCGCACGTAAGTGATCTCGTTGGTGTCGACGACGATCCGCTCGCCGGCCGAGATGAAGGGCGGCACCAGCACGCGGACGCCGTTTTCCAGCACCGCAGGCTTGTAGGAGGAGGCCGCCGTCTGGCCCTTCACCACCGGGTCGGCCTCGGTGATGGCCAGCGTCACCTGGTCGGGCAGCGAGATGCCGATCGGCCGTTCCTCATAGAGTTGGACCGTCACCATCATGCCGTCCTGCAGGAAAGCGGCGCGTTCGCCGACAAAATCCTTCGGCAGCTCGAGCTGCTCGTAGCTCTCGGTGTCCATAAACACCAGCGCGTCGCCCTGCTCGTAGAGGAAGGAAAAATCGTTCAGGTCGAGCCGGATCTGCTCGACGGTCTCGGCCGAGCGGAAGCGCTCGTTGAGCTTGGTGCCGTTGATCAGGTTCTTCAGCTCGACCTGGTTGTAGGCGCCGCCCTTGCCGGGCTTCACGGTGTTGGTCTTGACCGCCACCCACAGGCCGCCATCGTGCTCGATGACATAGCCGGGACGGATTTCGCTGCCACTGATCTTGGCCATGTTGAACTGATCCGGAATGAGATTTTTTCGCGCGGAGCGCGCTTTGGCGCCTCCAAGACCACAAATCGCATTGAGTGGCAAGGGAGGGCGGCAAGGGAGCATCGGATCGGCGCGGCGCCGCCAGCCGAGGTCAGCCCTCGATATCGATGACCTTGCCGACGGCCTCGGCGATGGCGGCGGCGACCTTTTCCAGACGGTTGAGATGAGGCGAGCACAACGCCACCACCGGCATGGAAAGGTCGAGATCACCGACATCGACAAGCTCGACATCGTCGGGCAGTACCCGCGCCGCCAGCCGCAGCGGTACAAGCCCGAGACCATGCCCCCGGCGCACCCATTCCATCTGCATGGTAGGGTCTTGGATCTCGGCGGCAACAAGCAGGCGCTGCCGGTCGCCCAAGGCGGACCGAAGTCTCTGGCGCGCGTCGCAAGGCTCGGGGCTCAGCACCCAGGGCATGTCTGCGAGCACAGAGTGCCTTGGATCTGAGGCAAGGCCGGCGCGCGCCAAGATGCCAAGACGTTCCGTGCCGACGATGTCACTGTCTTGATCACCGGTCGCCCGCAACACGATCGCCATGTCGAGCTGGCCGCGCCCGAACTGTTCGATCAATTCGGCGCTCCAGGCAGTCCGCAGACGCAAAGAGACTTTTGGATATGCGGCGGCCGCGCCGGCAATGGCGCTCGCTACACTGGCGTCGGACAAGCCGTGCGCCAGGCCGACGCGCAACACGCCCTGCGGCTCGGCATCCGACGCGAAGGATTTCAGCGCTTCCACCGAGGCCAGGATGTCCTTGGCGCGCGCCAGCACTTCCAATCCTGCCGCTGTCAGGCATGGCGGTTTCTGCCGGCGGTCGAGCAGCGTCGTGCCGAGCATGTCCTCCAGCCGCTGCATCTGGCGCGTCACTGCCGGCTGCGTCAGCGGCAGCCGCGACGCCACTTTCTGGATCGAGCCTTCCTCGGCGAAAAGGACAAGGGTGCGTAATTCCTCTAGCATGCGGATGTTCTCAATGCATAATAATTGTGAATATTATGAATTTGAAATCCGATGTCGCGCAAGCGATTTCTCTTCCGACGCACTCAGCGAAGGAAAACCAAATGCGCACGATCGAATTGCAAGCTCCCGGCGGCATTGAAAACCTCAGGATGGTCGAACGGCCGATGCCGAAGCCGGGTCGTCAGGAAATCATCATCAGGGTCAAAGCGAGCGCGCTCAACTACCGCGACGTCGAGATCGTGCGCGGCAGCTATCACACGATTTTCGCCCTGCCGCTGGTGCCGCTTTCCGATGGTGTCGGCGAGGTGGTGGCCGCCGGCGCGGAGGTCAGCCGGTTCAAGGTCGGCGACCGCGTATGCGGCACGTTCTGGCAGCGCTGGGTGGGCGGCAGCTTCGTCATGGCCGAGGCTTCCTACCAACGTGGCGGCCCGATCGACGGGATGCTCAGCGAATTGGCTCGGCTGGATGAGCAGGCCGCGGTTCTTGCTCCTTCTCATCTTAGCGACATCGAGGCAGCGACGCTGGCCTGCGCCGGCGTGACCGCCTGGCATGCGCTGTTCACCGAAGGCAATCTGAGGCCTGGTGAGACTGTGCTCAGCCTTGGCACCGGCGGCGTGTCGCTGTTTGCCGTGCAATTTGCCAAGGCAGCCGGCGCCCGCGTCATCGTCACCTCGAGCAGCGACGAGAAGCTTGCCCGAGCCAAGGAACTCGGCGCGCATGACGGCGTCAACTATAGCAACAACCCGGATTGGGGGTCGGCTGTGCTGGAGCTGACCGATGGGCGCGGCGCCGATCATATCATCGAAGTGGGCGGCCCGCAGAGTTTCGCGCAGTCGCTCAAGGCAGCGGCGCGCTGCGCGCAGATCAACGTCATCGGCTATCTCGGCGGCAGCGAAGGGGCGATCAATCCGCTCGACATCTTCCGTCGCCAGGTGAGGGCGCGCGGCATACCGGTCGGCTCACGCGAATCCTTCGAGGCGATGAACCGGGCGATTGCGGTCAATGGCCTGCGGCCGGTGATCGACAGGGTGTTTCCCTGGCAAGAGGCGGCGGACGCGCTTCGGTACCTCGAGCACGGCTCGCCTTTCGGCAAGGTGGTGCTCGATCACACGCTATAAGGCGGTGTTAAGGCAGCCGGTTCGCCTTCTGCAGCGCCTGCTTGGTCTGGCCGTCGTCGAGGCCCTGCAGGAAATCGTCCATCTGCGGGTCGATCAGTCCGGCGCGGCGGGCGACGATATACCAGGCTCCGGCCAGGATCAGGTCCGGGTCGGTGCCGATGCCGCCCATATAGAGCTTGGCGAGGCGGTTCTGGGCGGCGACGTTGCCGCCCTCGGCCGCCCGCTTCATCCAGGCGAAGCCCGATTTCAGATCGCGCCCGCCGCCGCGCCCCTCGATCATCCAAGCGGCGAGATCGATCTGCGCGGTGTCGTAGTTCTGCCGGGCGGCCTGCGCCAACAGGACGCGTGCCTTGGCGTCGTCGCGCAGCTTGCCGCCCGCGCCGTTGGCGTAGAGTTGCGCCATCGCGTATTCGGCGTCGGCAAGGCCGGTGCCGGCGGCGCGTTCATAGTAGACGGCCGCCTTGCCAAGGCCGGCATCGCCCGGATCCTGCTGGACGAGCAATTGCGCGAAGTTGAACTGGGCCAGGCGGTTGCCTGCCTCGGCGGCGGCCTGCATCAGCGCATAGGCTTCCTTGTCGTCCTTCTTCACATAACGGCCGTCGAGCAGCATCAGCGCATACTGGAACTGCGCTTCCGGCACGCCCTGCTCGGCGGCGAGCCCATACCATTTCGCGGCCTCTGCCGCGTTGAGCGGAACGCCCAGCCCGCGCGACAGGATCTCGGCGACCAGCGTCTGGGCCGCGGGGTCGCCGTTCTTGGCCCGGACCATGGCAAGGTTGTAGGCGGTCTTATAGAGCCCGCGCTGGAAGGCGCCGTAGGCGGCGTCCGGCGGCTTGGCGCCGAAGCGATCGGGATTGACGGTATCGGCCGATGGCGGTTGAAGCGTTGCCGGCTGCGGCAGCTGTGTTTCGATCGGCTTGTCGGCATGGACCGCGCCGGCATTCGGGGCGCCAGTATTCGGGGCGCTTGTAACAGGGGCGACCGTATTGGGAGCGCCCGTATTGGGAGGGCTTGTGTTTGGCGCGCTCGTGCCCGGTGTGCTCGTGTCCGGCCTGGGCTGCGGCACCGGCACGGTTTCCGTGCCCGCCGCCGCGGCCGCCTGGATCGTCAAGGCAGCGGCCAAGACCGTGAAGGAAAGCCGGGACCAGCGCACGTCAGTCCTCGAAGCGCGGCGCGGTTTCGTCGAGCAGCGCGTTGGCGGCGGCGATCGCCGCGCGCGGATCGAGTCCCTCGGCGAAGACGGCGCTGGAGAGCGCCACGAATTCGGCTCCTGTGGCCGCTACAGTCTCCACCGAGGCGAGCTCGGACCCGGCCATCACGATGCAGGGGATCTGGATCATCTGCGCCCACCATTCGCCGAGCGAGAGGTTGCGTGGATGCGGCTCCGGCTTGTTGTCGTAACCGAAGCGGCCGAAGAACATGTAGTCGGGCCGCTCCTCGCCGAGGCCCAGCGCCTCGTCGCGGGTCTTGGCGCCGCCGGCGCCGACCGTCATCTTGTCTGCCAGGCGCTCGATCGTCTCGGCGAGCTCCCGGCGGTTTGCCTCGACATGGATGCCGTCGGCGTGGACGCGGCCGGCGATGCGGCTGTCGCCGGCGATGATGACGGCGATGCCGGCGGCTTGAGCGACCGGCACGATCTTCTCCGCGAAGGCCTGGAAGGCGGCATCGTCCATGCCGTTGTCAGGCAGGATCAGCGAGGCGATATCGCCACCGTCGAACGCCGCGCAGATGTGCTCGGCCGTCGCAAGCGGCGGCGCGATCAGCACGATGCGGCAGCGGTTGGGCGGCGTTGCTTCATTCATCGGTCTTCGATCCCGGTTCTCGCCTATGCCGGGCGAAGATGGTTGCATTGCGGCATAGAGCAAAGCGCCTGGCTTGAACAGGAGGCCTGCGAAGATAGCCGCCGAAATGCATCGCGACAGCGGCGGCTTGCGCCAATTTCGGGGACTGGCAGACGGCCTGTGGAAACCCAGTGGAAGCCCCCGATGGAAGTCCCCAGTGGAAGCCAATGAGACGTCCGCTAGGTTGGCAAACGAAAGCACGGAAAGAGCATGGCGCAAAACATCTACGATCAGGCTGATTTCTTCGAAGGCTACAGCCGCCTCGGCCGTTCGGTGGAAGGTCTGGATGGCGCGCCCGAGTGGCCGGCGTTGCGCGCCATGCTGCCGGAAGTCGATGGTGCGCGCATTGTCGATCTGGGCTGCGGCTTCGGCTGGTTCTGCCGCTGGGCGCGCGCGCAAGGAGCCAGGGAGGTTCTCGGCCTCGACCTGTCGGAGAAGATGCTTGCCCGGGCGCGCGCCGCCGGCGCCGACGACGCCATCACCTATGAGCGGGGCGACCTCGACGAGCTCAGCCTGCCGAAGGCGTGCTTCGACCTCGCCTACAGCTCGCTTGCCCTGCACTATGTCGGCGATGTCGCGCGGCTGTTCGCGACGCTCCATCAGGCTCTGGTTCCCGGCGGGTCCTTCGTCTTCTCCACGGAGCACCCGATCTACATGGCCCCGGCCAATCCGGGCTGGTCCGTCGATGCCGCGGGCAAAAAGACTTGGCCCGTCGATCGGTATCTGATCGAGGGGCCGCGCACGACCGACTGGTTGACCAGGGGTGTGGTGAAGCATCACCGCACCATCGGCACCACGCTCAACCGCCTGATCAAGGCCGGCTTCACCATCGGACATGTGGAGGAATTCTGTCCGACGGATGCGCAGATCGCCGCCAGGCCGGAACTGGCCGAAGAGCTCGAGCGGCCGATGTTCCTCCTTGTTCAGGCGAGGCGATGAAGGCCCTGCGGCGGGTTAGAGGTCCAGCTTGTAGCCGATATGGCTGGCCTTGAAGCCGAGCCGTTCGTAGAAGCGGTGGGCGTCGAGCCGGCTCTTGTTGGTCGTCAACTGGACGACCCTGCAGCCGCGCTCGCGGCATTTCTCGATCGCCCATTCCAGCAGGCGCTGTCCCAGCCCTTCGCCGCGCCGGCTCGCCGCGACACGCACCGCCTCGATCTGGCCGCGCCAGGCGCCCCGCATCGACAGCCCTGGAAGAAAGCTGATCTGCAGAGTGCCGATGACCTCGGCGCCGTCCGTCATCACCGCCAGGAACTGGCTCGGGTTGCCGTCGATCGCCGCGAAGGCATCCTGATAGGCTTGCGCCAAAGGCACGCTCGCATTCTCGCGGGCGCGGCCAAGCGCGTCATCGGCGAGCATCGCGACGATCGCCGGGAGATCGGCTTTCTCCGCGCGTCGGATCTGGACTTCGCTCATTGTCAAAACCTCGGGCTGGGCCGGCGACTTTATGCATGGCCCCGCCGCTTGCCGCAAACCGGGAAGGCTGGGTTACGGACAGTTGATCTCGCCGGCCTGCCGACGGGGCGCATCGGCTATCGCGCTCTTCCGCTTTGTGGTCTATTGCAGGTTCTCCCGCCACCTCCAGCCGTTCCCATCCTATGTCAGGTCTGCTCAGCGATCCCTTGTTCTATGCCGCGGCCATTCCGGCGGTCATCCTCGTCGGCCTGTCGAAGGGCGGCTTCGGCGGCGCCGTCGGCTTCGTCGGCGTGCCGCCGATGGCGCTGGCCATTCCGCCGGTGCAGGCCGCAGCCATCCTGCTGCCGATCCTTTGCCTGATGGACATCGTTTCGGTGTGGACATGGTGGGGTGTCTATGACCGCAGGATGCTGATCGACATGATGCCGGGCGCTGTCATCGGCATCGGCCTGGGCTGGCTGACGGCGGCCCTGGTGACCGAGGAGATGGTGCGGCTGATCGTCGGCGCCGTCGCGCTGATCTTCGTCCTGCGCTGGATCTATCTGCAGTTCCGCCATGGCGCCCACCATGCGGCGGAGCCGAACCGAATCGCCGCGGCCTTCTGGGGCACGGTTGCCGGCTTCACCAGCTTCGTCGCCCATGTCGGCGGCCCGCCGTTCCAAGTCTACGCGCTGCCGGTCCGGCTCGACCCGAAGGTGCTGTCGGGGACGGCGGCGATCTTCTTCGCCGCCACCAATGCGCTGAAGCTCGTTCCCTATTTCGCGCTCGGCCAGTTCGACGCCACCAACCTCACCGCCTCGGCGGTGCTGATGCCGCTGGCGCCGCTTTCGACCATCGCCGGCGCCTGGCTGGTGCGCCGCATGCGGCCGGAAGTCTTTTATCCGTTCACCTACGCGACGGTGGCGGTGGTGGCGGTCAAGCTGCTCTGGGACGGTATCGCCGGACTTATGTAACAGATGGGGCGGCTCAGCAGCCGCCCCTGCAATCGCGGTCTCAGGCCGCGCTTGGCACCATCTGGCGGCCGCCGCCAAGGGCGAGCGCCGCGCCGGCCGCCACCACCAGCGTCATGCCGGCGAGGATGCCGATGTCGTGGAGCGTAGGCTTCAGCACCATGTCGGCGATGATCACCAGCATCACCGCATAGTCGAAACGCGCCCAGCTCATCATGCGCTGGCCGATGGCGAGAACCGCAGGCGTCACGCCTTCCTTGGCGACCATGGCGCCCATCCGCTCGCCGGTCGGCTTGAAGACGAGCATTCCGATCGAAAAGGTCGTCGCGTAGCCGGCGAGGCCGATGACGATCCATAACTCGGAAAAGCCGACCCAGAAGCCGCACATGATGAGGCCGAAGATCAGCGTGAGCATCGACATCGGCGCGAAGAAGCGGCCGCCGAGCTCACCGCTGGCGCGCATCGCCTGCAGCTTGTCCTCGATGTTGCCGGCACGCTCGGCAAGCATGCCGAGCAGGAAGAGGACGAAGCCGCCGCCGACCCACAGGATGGCCGAGACGACGTGAAGGAATTTGACGATCGAGTACCAGTCCATGGTGTGCTCCTGGATTTCTTGATTTGCGGCGGCGGCGATTGCGCCGACCGTTGAGAGGAGCCGGCGTTTAGCGCGGGGCGTGTTTCGGAACGATGTCGCGGCGGCGGCCAGCATGTTTCGGCGCTGCGATCAGCAGCCGAAAATCCGGTTTGCGCGCGTCGAGCAGACAGAGCTGACCCGTCCCGTTCCGGCACAGGAAGGCCCGTTCGGACAAAAATTCCGCCCGGCGTTAAGGCTTCATTAAGCTTTACAGGCGTTTACTACGACCATCCAGTTTGTCTGGATTCTTACCGAGTGGTTGGAGCCACTTTGTTTGACGCCTCCCTGTTAAACTCCTGAGAGCCGCCTTATCCGCGGCTCTTTTTTTGTCCGCCGGCGGAAGGCCAGGGGCGCGGCCCGGCGTTAACCGTTTGTTAAACATGCGCTTGCCTTCATGGGCATCGAAGCGCATTTTCAAGCCTCAGTCGTTTAAGGGTGCAGGACGTATCGGCAAGGATGCCGAATCGGCTTGCGGCAGTGCAGGGGCGTATCGATGACCGAGCCTTCGAAAGGCAGCGCGAAAACCATAAAACTCGCGGAACGCCGGGTTTTCTCCCAATCCTTCAAGCCGCTTTACCAGGAGGGCATGGGCCTGGTTGAACAGGCGGCCGAATATCTCGACGGCAAGGGCAGGCTCGAAGCCAAGAAGTTGTCGCGCACGGCGGCGACGCTCTATGCGGCCGAATCGATGCGGCTCACCACCAGGCTGATGCAGGTCGCTTCCTGGCTGCTTCTGCAGCGGGCGGCGAATTCCGGCGAGATGACCCGCGACCAGGTCGCTTCGGAGAAATCCAAGGTGCGGCTCGACACCGCTTCCGCGCATGACGAGGCGCTGGGCTGGAACGAGCTGCCGAAGGAATTCCTGGACCTGGTGAGCCGGTCGCTGCGTCTGCAGGCGCTGGTAAAGCGCATGGACGAAGAAATCTACGGCGGCGCCATGAACGACGCGCCGGCCGCCGGCCGCCGCGCCAACCCGGTTTCCGACCAGATTAGTCTGCTGAACACGGCCTTCGCACGCGGCTAACCGGCAGTTCCGCGCCGACGGGCGCAAAGCCGTTTCTGGTTTGTTCACAATTCGCTGGCATCGCCATGCGCCGAGGTTAGACTTGGCGCATGGGGGAAGTGATTCGCATCATCGGCATCGATCCGGGGCTGAGGCGCACCGGCTGGGGCATCGTCGAGAGTCTCGGCAATTCTTTGCGCTTCGTCGCATCCGGCACCGTGCGCTCCGACGACAAGGCATCGCTCGCGGTAAGGCTCTGCCAGTTGCATGACGGGTTGGCCGAGGTGCTGCATCAGGCCATGCCGCATGAAGCGGCGGTCGAGCAGACCTTCGTCAACAAGGATGCCACAGCGACGCTCAAGCTCGGCCAGGCCCGCGGCATCGCCATGCTGGTGCCGGCGCGCGCCGGGCTGGTTGTCGCCGAATATGCCCCCAACGCGGTCAAGAAAGCCGTGATCGGCGTCGGCCATGGCGAGAAGAAGCAGATCCACATGATGGTGAAGGTGCTAATGCCGAAGGCGGTGTTCGAGACCGATGACGCGGCCGACGCGCTGGCCATCGCCATCTGCCACGCGCATCACCGCCAGAGCGTCGCCTACCGGATGGCTGTTGTGGGATAGCCTGTTCTTGACTTGTTCGCGGCGAGGAAGTAAGTAAGTAATACCTACGAGGTATTACATGCGCGTGACCACCAAGGGGCAAGTGACGATCCCCAAGCAGATAAGGGACCATTTGGGAATTGGTCCCGGTTCCGAAGTCGAGTTCTTGGCAACGAACGATGGCGCTCGGCTTGTCGCCGTCAACGAAAACCTTTCGGAAGAGGAAGCGTCCCGCAGGTTCAGGGATACTCTCGCCAGCATGGTGGGGATCTTGAATCTCAAGGACATGACCGCCGATGAATATGTGGAATGGCTGAGGGGGCCGCGTGAAGATCTCGACGTTGATTGACACGAATGTGCTGATCGACGTCTGGGGGCCGGGCGGATCCTCGACGGAATGGTCGGCCAACGCCGTCGCCTCCTGTCGGCGCGAAGGCGCGTTGGTAGTAAACACAATAGTCTGGTCCGAACTTGCCCCGCTGATCGCGACGGAGGCGCAGCTTAAAAGAGCGGCCGACATGCTTGAGATCGACCGTGAGCTTGTGCCGTGGGAAGCGGCATTTGTGGCCGGTGTCGCGCACTCCCGTTACCGCCGCGCCGGCGGCGTTCGGGAGCGGACGCTGCCCGACTTTTTCATTGGCGCTCATGCCGCCGTTGCCGGGCACCGTCTTTTGACGCGCGACCCCGCTCGGTATCGTAGCTATTTTCCCGACCTCGAGATCATCTCTCCGGAAACGCACCCATGAAAGCCAGGACATGATCGGCAAGCTGAAAGGCACGCTGGATGAGATCGACGAGGATTCCTGCGTCGTGGACGTGCATGGCGTCGGCTATGTCGCCCATTGCTCGGCCCGCACACTAGCGTCGCTGCCGTCGCCTGGCGAAGCGGTGGTGCTGTTCATCGAGACCTACGTGCGCGAGGACATGATCCGGCTCTACGGGTTCCAGAGCGCGCTCGAGCGCGAATGGTTCCGCCTCTTGATGAACAATGTGCAGGGCGTCGGCGCCAAGGTGGCGCTGGCGGTGCTGTCGACGCTGGCGCCGGCCGACCTCGCCAATGCGATCGCGCTGCGCGACATCGCCATGGTTTCCCGCGCGCCGGGTGTCGGCAAGAAGGTGGCCGAGCGCATCGTCACCGAGTTGAAGAACAAGGCTCCGGCCTATGGCGGCCCCGGCAACGGCACGATCGGCCTCAGACAGGAGCTCGGCGAAGGCGTGGCGCCTGCGCCGATCACCGATGCCGTATCGGCGCTGGTCAATCTCGGCTATTCGCGCGACATCGCCGCCAACGCGGTTTCGGCAGCGCTGAAATCAGCCGGCGAGGGGGCGGATGCCTCGAAGCTGATCCGTTTCGGCCTGAAGGAGCTCGCGCGATGAGGTGATTGCTGGAAAAAGAAATTCCGACTATCATATAGATGGTAAGAAATTTTTCGGAAAGTAAGGAAATGGGTGCATTCGCCAGTCTCACGTCGAAGGGCCAGCTTACAATTCCAAAGGACGTTCGGGACGCGTTGTCGCTCAAGACCGGCGACATGATCGCCTGGACGGTTGTGGATGGCTATCTGGTCGGGACACCGCGCAATCTCGATTTTGCCGACCTCGCTGGATTTCTGGGCGATCCGCCCGGCGGCCCAGCCTCGCTGGAAGAGATTGACGCCGCAGTGCGGGATGCCGTCGGCCGACATGTAGTCGGTGACAAGCCTCGGGGTGGGCAAGAGGGCGGCGGCGAGTGACGTCGATAGGCATCGATACCAACGTTTTGCTTCGAATGGTGTTGAACGATGATGCGGAGCAAAGGGCAAGAGCCCTTGCGTTTGGCAAGGATCTCAACGAGGAAGAACCCGGCTTTGTGAGTTTGATCGTCCTGGTCGAATTCAGTTGGTCTCTGCTTTCGCGCTATAGGATGCCGAAAGAGCAGGTGCAGGCGGCAATCCAGAGGCTGCTGAAAGTCAAGACACTGGCTTTCGAGGATTTCGATGCCATCGTGGTCGCGCTCGAACGATCGAGTTCACCGCAGGTGGACTTTGCCGACGCACTGATCGCGGAGCACAATCGAAATCTGGGTTGCTCGCACTCTGTCACGTTCGATCAGCGCGCAGCAAAGTCAATTGTCGGCATGGAGCTGCTCGGATGAACCTTTCGCCCCGCCTCATTGCCCCAGACAAGCGCGGCGAGGATGCCGACCAGACCTTGCGGCCGCAGTCGCTCGACGAATTCGTCGGCCAAGCGGCGGTTCGCGCCAACCTCAAGGTCTTCGTCGACGCCGCCAAGAGCCGCGGCGAGGCGCTCGACCATGTGCTGTTCGTCGGCCCGCCCGGGCTCGGCAAGACGACGCTGGCGCAGATCATGGCGCGCGAGCTCGGGGTCAACTTCCGCTCGACCTCGGGGCCGGTCATCGCCAAGGCAGGCGATCTGGCCGCGCTGCTCACCAACCTCGAGGAGCGCGACGTGCTCTTCATCGATGAGATCCACCGGCTCAATCCGGCGGTGGAGGAGATCCTCTATCCGGCGATGGAGGATTTCCAGCTCGACCTGATCATCGGCGAGGGGCCTGCGGCGCGCTCGGTCAAGATCGATCTCGCCCGCTTCACGCTGGTCGCCGCGACGACCCGGCTCGGGCTTTTGACCAATCCGCTGCGCGACCGCTTCGGCATTCCGGTCAGGCTCAATTTCTACACGGTCGAGGAACTGGAGCAGATCGTGCGCCGCGGCGCCCGCATCCTCTCGATGCCGCTCGGCGACGACGGCGCGCTGGAGATCGCTCGCCGCGCCCGCGGCACGCCGCGCATCGCCGGCAGGCTCTTGCGCCGGGTGCGCGATTTCGCCTCCGTCGCCGGAGACGGCCATGTCGACAAGCGCATTGCCGACGAGGCTCTGACGAGGCTCGAAGTCGACGGGCTCGGCCTGGACGCGCTCGACCGCCGGTATCTCTCGATGATCGCCCGCAATTTCGGCGGCGGGCCGGTCGGCATCGAGACGATCGCGGCTGGGCTGTCGGAACCGCGCGACGCCATCGAGGACATTATCGAGCCCTATCTCATCCAGCAGGGCTTCATCCAGCGCACGCCGCGCGGCCGCGTGCTGACCGCCAATGCCTGGCGGCATCTCGGCCTCGACGCGCCGAAGGACCTCGCGCAGCAGCAGATTAGCCTGTTTCAGGAAGAGTAACGGACATTTGTTCGTCGGGCGCGCGTGGAACGGCCTGTCTGCGCAAATCTCCGTCGCTCCGCCAAGGTGAAGGCACAATTGCCGCGTCTAAGACAAGCTGGTTGATGGAATCCCAAGGGGCTTGGGCCAGCTGATGATCACCAGACGTGGCTTCCTGCGCCTCATCGGCGGCTCGTTCCTGTCGATGGTGTCGCTCAGCGCCTATGCGGTCGGTGTCGAGCCGATGCTTTTGACGCATGTGAAGCGCTACACCCTGACGCCGCCGCACTGGCCGCCCGGGCTAAAGCTCCGTATGGTCGCACTTGCCGACATCCACGCCTGCCATCCCTGGATGACGCCGGAGCGGATCGCCTCGCTGGTCGAAAAGACAAATGCCTTGCAGCCGGACCTGATCGTGCTCCTTGGCGACTATGTCGACGGAATGCGCCTGGTGACGGCCGACGTGTCCGCACCGGATTGGGCCTCCGCTCTTTCAGGGCTGAAGGCACCGCTCGGCGTGATCTCGATCCTCGGCAATCACGACTGGTGGCACGACCACGCAGCGCAGCGGGCCGAAGCCGGGCCGACGGCCGCGCGCAAGGCACTGGAGAGCGTCGGCATCCCGGTGCTGGAAAACGACGTCGTGCGGCTGGAGAAAGACGGGCACGGCTTCTGGATCGCCGGACTTGCCGACCAGCTGGCGATCCGGCCAAGCAAAGCCCTGGGCCGTCATGGCTTCAAGGGCCTGGACGATCTCGGCGGCACGCTCGCCAAGGTCAGCGACAGCGCGCCCGTCATCCTGCTCGCGCATGAGCCGGACATCTTCCCGAAAGTCCCGTGGCGGGTTTCCCTGACGCTGTCCGGCCACACCCATGGCGGGCAGGTGCGGGTGTTCGGCTATTCGCCGGTGGTGCCGTCCGAGTTCGGCAACCGCTACGCCTATGGCCATGTTGTCGAGAACGACCGCAACCTGATCGTTTCCGGCGGGCTCGGCTTCAGCATCGTGCCGGTGCGCTTTGGTGTGCGGCCCGAAATCCTGCAGATCGATTTGGGCTAGGCCGCCTAGCGAAGCGATCTGATCGCGTCCATCACGTTGGGCTCGGCCTTGTCGCCGTCGAAGGCACCGACGATGCCGAAGGCGCCGCCATAGCCCCATACCGACCAGGAGAAGCCATGCGCCTCGGCGCGCGCGATCATGTCCCTGACATAGGCGGCGCGGTATTCGGCAGGCATCACATAGGCATTGCCATATTCCTGGCGGATCATGCCGAATTCACCCAGCGTGATGTCTTGCGGCTTGATGCCGTTGGCTTTCGCCCAGTCCTCGACGGTCTTGAACGGCGCATCCATCTGGCCAACGAGCTTGTCGGGGCTGTCCATGCTGGCGACCTGCTCGTCGAGATAGGCAAGCATGCTGCTGCGGCGCGTCCATGGCGCCTCGGCCTTGATCCGGTCGCGGATCGTCTCCAGCGCCACATCGAGCCGAGCGCGCGGCACCGCGGTCAAAGGATAGGGAAGGCCGGTGACGTAGCGGATGAAGTCACCGGCCCAGGTCGCGCCCTGATGCGTCAGAAGGAACGGGTCGTAGGAGTGGAAAGTCCAGATGATGTTGTCGTCGGGTATCGCCTTCGGGTCGATCTTCGCCAGCGAGGCCGCGTTCGAATAGCAGCCGCCGGTGAGGATGAGTGTCAACCAGGTGGCGGAAGATCGCGCCGCCGCGAACAATTTCTTCTGGCGGTCCGGCCAGAGGTTCGTGCCGTTCTCGCCGCAATCGACGATCGGCTCGTTCATCAGCTCGAAGGCGACCCGGCCTGGGTCTTCTTGCGACAGCGTATGCGCCATCTTGCGCACGACCTCGACATAGGCGTCGAAGGTTGCGGGATCGTCCATCACCTCGCCCATGCCGATCTTGCGGCTGCCGCCGGCCGGGATGAGATGCAGGTCGACGATCACTTTCAGCCCGGCGCGGTTGATCATGCGCGCCGAGTCCAGCACACTGGCGTAGAGGTCGTCGCGCAGCGCAAGCGTCTCGCCGGACAGGAAGGGCGAGGGATCGACCGGCATGCGCAGGAAATCGAAACCGACATCCTTCAGCGCCTTGAGGTCATCCTCCTTCAGGAATTTGCGCCATTCCGGATAGGGCAGGATGGCGTCCGGGTCGTTCCATTTCTCCTCGCCGGTCCAGGTCGTCCACTGGTCGAGATTGAGGCCGCGCTTCATCGAGAACGTCGCCGCCTGGCACGGCAATGCCAGGGCGGCGAGCGCGAGCAGCGCCGCGATCGAGGTCTTGATCATCGAGCCCAACAGTGCCATCCGGTTCCCGCGCAGTGCGTGTCGCCCAAAAGCATGCAGCGGTTTTGGGATAACGACATGCACGAAAGAAATTGCCTAAAGTCCATCGGGCTTTAGGTGCCCGTTCGGGCCAGAAAAGGAAAGCGCAATGGACGATCGTGGTGAATCCGCGGCACTCAGCGCCGGGCTTTCCGGAGCGCTGACGGAATTCGGCCATCGCCTGATGGCCCGGGTCTACTATGCCGACACCGATTTCTCCGGCGTCGTCTATCACGCGCGCTATCTGGAATTCCTCGAGCGCGGCCGCTCGGATTACCTGCGGTTAGCCGGTGTCCATCACACTGAGCTTCTGGATGGCAAGCATGGCGAGCGCATCGTCTGGGTAGTCAGACGCATGGAGATCGACTTCCGCACACCGGCGCGCATGGACGACATCCTCACCATCGATACGCGCACCGAGGACATTTCGGGCGCCCGCATCTTCATGGCGCAGCAATTGAAGCGCGGCGGCGAAGTGCTGGTCGAGGCGAAGGTCGAAGCCGCGATCATCGGCGAGAACGGCCGGCCGAGGCGGTTTCCCAAGGAATGGATCGCCGCCTTTATGCCGAAGGCAAGCGATTGATCTCGGGACACTAACCGGACGGCTGCAGGCATAGGGCTTGCCGGCGGGGCGCGGCAATGCGCCGCGCTTCATATCCTAACCCATCCTTAACCATAACGGTTCATGAAGGAATTGGTGAAGATCGGCGCAATTCGTGCGCCTTCCTTTCACCAATATTTGCCCTGAAAAGGCCGCGAAACGGTGCATTCGGGGCTTATCCCGCAAGCTTCAAGCTTCGCGCGATCGGACCAAAGGGATGCCCATGGGCCAGCCGCCAGCGATGCCCGGAAAATCTTAAGGACGTAGTCATGGAAAACATTGCACTCGCCGACCCGGGCGCGCATTTGTCGATATGGGCCTTGTTCATGCAGGCCGGCTGGGTGGTCAAGCTGGTCATGATCGGCCTGCTTTGCGCCTCGATCTGGACCTGGGCGATCATCATCGACAAGCTCGTCGCCTATAGCCGCATGCGGCTGGCGCTCAACCGCTTCGAGCAGGTGTTCTGGTCGGGGCAGTCGCTCGAAGACCTCTATCGCACGCTGTCAGACCGCAAGACCACCGGCATGGGCGCGATCTTCGTCGCCGCCATGCGCGAATGGAAAAAGAGTTTTGAAAAGGGCGCAAAATCGGCGCTGGCGCTGCAGACGCGCATCGACAAGGCGATGGACCTGGCGCTGACGCGCGAGATGGAAAGGCTGGAAGGACGCCTCGGCTTCCTCGCCACCACGGGCTCGGCCGCACCCTTCATCGGCCTTTTCGGCACCGTCATCGGCATCATGACATCTTTCCAGGCGATTGCCGCCTCGAAGAACACCAGCCTGTCGGTCGTGGCGCCCGGCATTGCGGAAGCGCTGCTCGCGACGGCCATCGGCCTGCTCGCGGCCATTCCCGCGGTCATCGCCTACAACAAGCTGTCGTCGGATGCGAACAAGATCGCGGTGCGCATGGAAGGGTTCGCGGACGAGTTCTCCGCCATACTCTCGCGCCAAATCGATGAAAAAGTCGCGCAGAAGGCCTGAGGTACGATCATGGGGATGTCTGCTGCTAGCGCAGGTGGCATAGGGCGAGGCGGACGCGGCCACAGGCGCCGTGGCCGCCATCATGGCCTGATGTCGGAAATAAACGTCACGCCGATGGTCGACGTGATGCTGGTGCTTTTGATCATCTTCATGGTCGCGGCGCCGCTGCTCACCGTCGGCGTGCCGATCGACCTGCCGGACACACAGGCCAAGGCGATGAATGTCGACACGCAGCCGATCACCGTGTCGATCAACGCGACCGGCCAGATCTACCTGCAGGAAACCGAGATCCCGATCGAGGAGCTGGTGGCGAAGCTGCAGGCGATCTCGAAGACGGGTTACGACGAGCGCATCTTTATCCGCGGCGACAAGTCGACGGACTACGGCACCGCAATGAAGGTCATGGCCCGCATTTCGGCGGCTGGCTACAAGAACATCGGCCTGGTTTCGCTGCAGGAACAGGACCAGTAGACGAAAAATGAGGACCGGCCTCACCACATCGGTCATCTTGCATGCGGTGGCGTTGGCCTTCGGGCTGTTCACGCTGTCCTCGCCGCCTGCGATGCCGGCCAGCGACGTGGAGTCGGTGGCGGTCGACATCGTGCCGATGGAGGCCATCGCGCAGACGCTGCAGGGCGACAAGAAAGCGGTCATGCATGAGAAGCCGGCGCCGCTGCCGACCAAACGCCCGGATATCGTTCCCGATGCCCAGAAGGTCGGCGAGAACAGCGTCGACACCGACAAGCCGGTGACGGACGAGGCAAAGCCGAAGCCGGTCGAGAAGACGTCCGCGCCGCCGCCGGCGCCGACGCCGACCGAAAAGCCCGCCGCCGAGGACGTGCCGAAGCCGCAGGAAAAACCGAAGCCGGTGCCTGCGACCGAAGTGGCGCCGACGCCGGCGCCGAAGGAAGAGGTCAAGCCCGAGCCGGTCAAGCAGACGGATCCCAAGCCGACGCCGGCCAAGGAGCCGACCCCCGCGCCGCCGAAGGACACGACCGCCGCCATCCAGAAGGAAGAGGTGAAGCCGGACGCCGTCGCCGAGGCGATCGCCAAGGAACAGCCGACCGACGAGGCCAAGCTTCCGGACTCCGCTCCGGCACCCGAGGCGCGGCCGAAGCCGCAGCCGGCTCCGGCCGAGAGCGCCAAGGCGCCGGAACGCAAGGACGCGGAAAAGCCGGTCAAGGAGGCCTCCTCGAAGCCGAAGTCGGATGAGAAGCAGTTCAACGCCGACGAGATTTCCGCGCTGCTCGACAAGCAGAAGCCGTCCGGCGGCGGCGCCAAGCGCTCGACGCAGCAGTCGTCGCTCGGCGGCGAGAAGGACCAGGGTCAGAAGCTTTCCAAGTCCGAGCAAGGCGCGCTGGAAAATCAGCTCAGCGGTTGCTGGACCTTGCCTGTCGGATTGGAAGGTTCGGAGAACTTCGTCGTCGTGGTCCGGTTCAATCTCGATACCAACGGCAAGCTCGACGGCCGTCCGTCGGTCGAGCAGTCGAGCGGCAATCGGCAGTTCGACGAAAGCGCCGTGCGCGCGGTTCAAAAATGCGATGTGGCCGGCCTGCAGGTTCCTGCCGGCAAGCAGGACATCTGGAACGACATCCGGGTCACCTTCGACCCAAGGGAGATGCTTGGCCTCTAGGGCCGGGCATCCGAGCCATCAAAGAAGAGAAGCGAGAAGACATGAGATCTTTCCTCAAGCCGCTCCTGACGATTGCAGCCATGGCGCTGGGTATGACGGCCGGCGCCACCTTGCCGGCCTGGGCGCTCGTCGAGCTCAACGTCAACAAGGGCAATGTCGAGCCGCTGCCGATCGCTATCACGGATTTCCAGTCCGGCGATGCGCTCGGCGCGCAGATCACGGAGATCGTCACCGCCGACCTGAAGCGCTCCGGCCTGTTCGCGCCGATCGACAAGAGCGCTTTCATCGAGAAGATCTCGGGCCCGGACGCCACGCCGCGCTTCGACGACTGGAAGGTGATCAATGCGCAGGCGCTGGTGACGGGCAGCGTCGGCAAGGAGGCCGACGGCCGTATCCGCGCCCAATACCGGCTGTGGGACACGTTTGCCGGCCAGCAGATGGCGGGCGAGCAGTTCTTCGCCAATGATGCCAACACCAGGCGCGTCGCCCATATCATCGCCGATGCGATCTATGAACGGCTCACGGGCGAGAAGGGCTACTTCGACACGCGCGTCGTCTTCGTCGATGAATCCGGCGCCAAGAACGCGCGCAAGAAGCGGCTCGCCATCATGGACCAGGACGGCGCCAATGTGCGCTACCTGTCGGACGGCCGCTCCATCGTGCTGACGCCGCGCTTCTCGCCGAACCGGCAGGAAATCACCTACATGTCCTATGAGAGCGGACAGCCGAAGGTCTATCTGCTGCAGATCGAGACCGGACAGCGCGAGTTGGTCGGCAACTTTCCCGGCATGACGTTTGCGCCACGCTTCTCGCCCGACGGCCAGAAGGTGATCATGAGCCTGCTGCGCGACGACGGCAACTCCAACATCTTCGCCATGGATCTGAGAAGCCGCACGACCACGCGGCTCACCAATTCGGTCGCCATCGACACCTCGCCGTCCTATTCGCCGGACGGCTCGCAGGTCGTCTTCACCTCCGACCGCGGCGGCGGCAGCGGCCGTTCGCAGATCTACGTCATGGGCGCCGACGGCTCCAACCCGCACCGCATCTCCTTCGGCGACGGCGTCTATTCGACGCCGGTATGGTCGCCGCGCGGCGACCTCATCGCCTTCACCAAGCAGAGCGGCGGCGAATTCCAGATCGGCGTCATGAAGACCGACGGTTCGGGCGAGCGCATCCTGTCCTCCGGCTTCCAGCAGGAGGGGCCGACCTGGGCGCCGAACGGCCGCGTGCTGATGTTCTTCCGCGACTCCGCCGGCGGGCCGAAGCTGGTCACGGTCGATCTCACCGGCCGCAACGAGCAGCAGATCCCGACGTCGAACTTCGCCTCGGATCCGGCCTGGTCGCCGTTGCTGGAGTGAGGGGAAGTGGGGAATTGAAGAACTGAGGAATTGAAGAACTGAAGAAGCGGGCCGAAATCCCGCTTTTTCACGTCTTGGTCGCGTTTTGGCCGCATTTCCGCCTACGGTCCGCGCATCTTGGGCGCCTGGCGGGATGGCCGAGGACGGCGGCCGAAACCAAATATTAACTGTGTTTCTTGAACCGCGGTTAACCCAAACGTGGTTACTGGGTGATCAACGAAATCACTCGAATGCGAAGGAGAGGCGGCATGGGCCGTATCGCAGCACTTACCAGAAACCCGGCAATGATCGCGCTGGTGGCGGCCCTCGCCATCACCGGTTGCGCCTCGAAGAAGACCCCGAACAGCGCGGCCGATCTCGGCCTGAATGGCGCCGGCGCCGCCACGCCCGGCTCGGCGCAGGACTTCACCGTCAACATCGGCGACCGCATCTTCTTCGACACCGACTCTTCGTCGATCCGCGCCGACGCGCAGACGACGCTGGGGCGCCAGGCGCAGTGGCTCAACCAGTACAGGCAATATGCCATCGTCATCGAAGGCCATGCCGACGAGCGCGGCACGCGCGAGTACAATCTGGCGCTGGGCGCCCGCCGCGCCGCCGCCACCCGCGACTTCCTGGTTTCCAAGGGCGTCGGGGCCAATCGTCTGAAGACGATCTCCTACGGCAAGGAACGCCCGGTCGCCGTCTGCGACGACATCTCGTGCTGGTCGCAGAACCGCCGCGCCGTCACCACGCTCTCCGGCGCCGGCTCCTGACGTTTCGTCAGGCGGCAAAAATACAACATCGCGGCATGAAAGGCGGCCTCAGGGCTGCCTTTTTCATATGCGACCGCTTGAAACAAAATTTGGCCGAAGTCTCGCGTCCTGCTAAGAGCGCGAGGGCGCTTCCTCCCATTCCGATTTGGAAAGGCGCATCAAGGCCAACAGGTTTCACGGCGAGAGATAGAATGCATTTCAGAACGGTCCTGAGCGGCACGCTTGCGCTGCTGCTCGTATCAAGCATCGCAGGCGTCGCCGCCCCGGTGGACAGCGGGCAATCTTCCGACAGCGGGTTCACCTTCCACCTGCCGACGCTCGGCATCTTCGGCGACAAGAAGAAGGCCGAGCCGGCGCAGCTGGCGCAGCAGGACGGCGCCGGCATGACCGGTCTGGAAGATCAACTGCGCCAGATGAACGGCAAGATCGAGGAGCTCAATTTCCAGATCCTGCAAATGCAGGAGCAGATGCGCAAGCAGCAGGAAGACAACGAGTTCCGCTTCCAGCAGCTCGAAGGCGGCTCGCAGGGCGCCAAGCCCGCCGGGCAGAAGAAATCCGAGACCGCGCCGCAGGATGGCAATACCAGCAACGGCAACACGAGTATGGGCGATGCGGGCACCGGCGACAGCGGTACCGAGACCGGCGCCCAAGCCCCGGCGACGCAAGCTCCGGCCGGCGCGGCTGCGCAGGACGGCGGCGGCAAGAGCGTCGGCGACGTCATCGTCGAGTCGCAGGCCGGCGACCCGGGCAAGCTGATCACCGGCGCGCCGCCGAAGACCTTCGGCACCATCAAGGTCGACAAGAACGGCAATGTCGTTAACGCCGAACCCGGCGCGCAGGCGAGCGCCCCGGCCGAGGCTCCGGCGGCCACGGCGAGCGCGCCGACCGCCGAGAGTCCGGCCAAGAGCGGCAAGAACAAGTCGGGTGGCACGGTGGTTGCGGCACTGCCTTCCACCAACGATCCGGACGAGCTCTACCGCAACTCCTACCAGTTCATCCTGTCTGGCGACTATCCCACCGCCGAGCAGGGGTTCCGCGATCATATTTCCCGCTTCCCCAAGGACGCCAAGGCGGCGGACGCGCATTACTGGCTGGGCGAATCCCTGCTTGGCCAGCAGAAATACCGCGACGCGGCGGAGGTTTTCCTTGCCGCCAGCAAGGATTATCCGAAGGCCAAGAAGGCGCCCGACATGTTGTTGAAGCTCGGCGTGTCGCTGGTCGGCCTCAAGCAGAACGACGTGGCCTGCGCCACCTTCAGCGAGATCGGCAAGCGCTATCCGGATGTTTCCGGCACGCTCAAGGAGCGCATCAAGCAGGAAAAGGCGCTGGCGTCGTGCTAGCTTGCATGTCGCTGTCCCGAAACCGGGATCACTTTTGGGCGACATGCACTGATGCTCGGCACCGGGCCTGACCTTTCGGACGACCTTTTTTCAGACTTCGACTTTTCCACCGGCGCCGTTGCAGCCGTGTCCGGCGGCAGCGACTCGACCGCCCTTCTCCTTCTCCTCAAGCACCACCTCGACCGAACCCTGCCCGCGGCAAGGCTGCTTGCGGTGACGATCGATCATGACCTGAGACCAGGTTCGGCAGCCGAAGCGCAAGCGGTGGCCCGGCTCTGCGCCGAGCACGGCATCGCGCATCGCACGCTCATCTGGTCCGGCGGCAAGCCGTCGGCGGGCCTTCCCGCCGCCGCGCGCGAGGCGCGCTATCGGCTGCTGGCCGAGGCGGCGGAGGCAGAAGGCATCCGCCTGATCCTGACCGGCCACACCGCCGACGACCAGGCGGAGACCGTGCTGATGCGGCAAGCTCGTGAAGAGAAGGCCCGCGACGAGGATGCGCGCGACGGCCGCGGCTTGGCCGGCATGGCGCCCGCCACGCTCTACGATTGGCGTACATGGATCGCCCGACCGCTGCTCGGCACGCGCCGCGCGGTATTGCGCGAGATGCTGGAGCGCCGCGGCATCGGCTGGACCGAGGATCCGACCAATGTCGACCGGCGTTTCGAGCGGCCGCGCATGCGCATCGCGCTTGCAGGCGACGACGGCGAAGCGCGCTTTGCGCAAGTAATCGCCAAGGCCGGGCACGCAGCCGCCGAGCGCGAGGACCTCGGCCGTCGCGCGGCCGCGCTGATCGGCGCCCTTGCCGACAGCCCGGCTTCAGGGCTCATCCGCCTCGATCGCGATCTCGCCAATGGCGAAGACAGCGAAGCGGCCGTCTATGCGCTGCGCATCCTGCTCGCCACGGTCGGCGGCGTCTCGTTCCTCGTCGAGGAGGCACGTTGCCGGGCGCTGTTCGAGCGTCTCCGGTCCGGGGCGCTTTGCGCCACATTGTCGCGGACAGTGGTCGATGCGCGCCGGACCGGCATCTTTCTGCATCGCGAGGCCCGCAATCTGCCCGCCGTTCCGGCAAAGGACCAGGCCCTTTGGGACGGTCGGCGGAGGATCACATTGAGCGACAGATCGGGCGGGTTGGTGATCGCCCCTGTAGGGCCTGCCGCCGCCAAACGATTTGCCCCGGAAGGTGGCGTGCCGGCAAGCGTGCTGCGCAGGGCGCTCGCCGCAGAACCCGCGCTGTGGCGCGGCGGCGAACGCCTTGATTTTGCTGGCGGTGACGCCCCGGCGTCGCCAATGGCAATCGTCCCGGTGGTGTCGCCTTTCGCCCGCTTCCTGCCGGCCTTCGATCTCAAGCCCGCGGCAGCGGTCGCCACGCTGATCGGCGCGCCGCCGCTGCCGCCATTGCCTTTTCGCGGCCATGATCGCGGCGGAGCATGGGCGAAAGCTTAACCGAGGCGTGCTGTTATGCTTGGCAAGGGGAGGCGCTCTCCCTATGTTAGGCCCAAGCCTCCTCCATCATCGTGGGTCCGCGCGCGGACGCCAACAGGACAATAGATGAATCCGAACTATCGCAACCTCGCGCTCTGGGCGATCATAGCGGTCCTGCTCATCGCCCTGTTTAACCTTTTCCAGACGCCGCAGACGCGCGGCGCTTCCAGCGAGATTGCCTATTCGCAGTTCCTGCAGGATGTCGCGTCCGGCCGGGTCAAGAGCGTGACCATTGCAGGCGCCCGCATCTCGGGCAACTACACGGACAACGCCAACGGCTTCCAGACCTATTCGCCCGGCGATCCGTCGCTGGTCTCGAGGCTGCAGGACAAGAACGTCACCATCAACGCCCGGCCTGAAACCGACGGCTCCAACTCGCTGTTCGGCTACCTGATCTCGTGGCTGCCCATGATCCTGATCCTCGGCGTGTGGATTTTCTTCATGCGCCAGATGCAGTCCGGCTCCGGCCGCGCCATGGGCTTTGGCAAGTCGAAGGCCAAGCTGCTCACCGAAGCGCATGGCCGCGTCACCTTCCAGGACGTCGCAGGCGTCGACGAGGCCAAGGAAGACCTTGAGGAAATCGTCGAGTTCCTGCGCGATCCGCAGAAGTTCCAGCGCCTCGGCGGCAAGATCCCGCGCGGCGTGCTTCTGGTCGGCCCTCCCGGAACCGGCAAGACGCTGCTCGCCCGCTCGGTCGCCGGCGAAGCCAATGTGCCGTTCTTCACCATCTCCGGCTCGGACTTCGTCGAGATGTTCGTCGGCGTCGGCGCCAGCCGTGTGCGCGACATGTTCGACCAGGCCAAGAAGAACGCGCCCTGTATCATCTTCATCGACGAAATCGACGCGGTCGGCCGTCATCGCGGCGCCGGCCTCGGCGGCGGCAATGACGAGCGCGAGCAGACGCTGAACCAGCTCCTGGTCGAGATGGACGGCTTCGAGTCCAACGAAAGCATCATCCTGATCGCCGCCACCAACCGGCCCGACGTGCTCGACCCGGCGCTGCTGAGACCCGGCCGCTTCGACCGCCAGGTCGTGGTGCCGAACCCCGACATCGTCGGGCGCGAAAAGATCCTCAAGGTGCATGTGCGCAACGTTCCGCTGGCGCCCAATGTCGACCTCAAGGTCATCGCGCGCGGCACGCCGGGCTTCTCCGGCGCCGACCTGATGAACCTCGTCAACGAATCCGCGCTGATGGCGGCGCGCCGCAACAAGCGGCTCGTCACCATGGCCGAGTTCGAGGACGCCAAGGACAAGATCATGATGGGCGCCGAGCGCCGCTCGTCGGCGATGACGCAGGCCGAGAAGGAGCTCACCGCCTATCACGAGGCCGGCCACGCCATCCTGGCGCTCAACGTGCCGACGGCCGACCCGCTGCACAAGGCGACCATCATCCCGCGCGGCCGCGCGCTCGGCATGGTCATGCAGCTGCCGGAAGGCGACCGCTATTCGATGAGCTACAAATACATGATCTCCAGGCTCGCGATCATGATGGGCGGCCGCGTCGCCGAGGAGTTCAAGTTCGGCAAGGAGAACATCACCTCCGGCGCCTCCTCCGACATCGAGCAGGCGACGAAGCTGGCGCGCGCCATGGTCACGCGCTGGGGCTTCTCCGACAAGCTCGGCCATGTCGCCTATGGCGACAACCAGGAAGAGGTCTTCCTCGGCCATTCGGTGGCGCGCACGCAGAACATTTCGGAAGAGACGGCGCAGATCATCGATGCCGAAGTGCGCCGGCTGATCGACGATGCCTATTCGACGGCCAAGACCATCCTGACCAAGAAGAAGAAGGACTGGATCGCGCTGGCCGAAGGGCTGCTCGAATACGAGACGCTGACCGGCGAGGAGATCAAGCAGCTGATCGCCGGCCACAAGCCCGCCCGCGACCTTGGCGACGACACGCCGCCCAGCCGTGGCTCGGCCGTGCCGAAGGCCGGCACCGGCGGCCGCCGCAAGAAGGGCCCCGAGCCCGAAGGCGGCATGGAGCCGCAGCCGCAGGGCTAATTCTGGAAGATAACTACCAAAGAACGCCGCGGCCACTGCCGCGGCGTTTTGTTTGGGAGGTCGCAGAGGGTTTGCGAGTCATTCCTGCGACGTTGGCGTTTGGCGAAAGCCGGCGCGACAGCCAATCTCCCCCCTTGTGGGGAGATGCCCGGCAGGGCAGAGGGGGGCGCTGTCCCGCCGGCATGTCAAGTCTTGGGGTTCCTCGCCCACGCTGAAAGCGAGGGAGAGGTGCCGCGAAGCGGCCGGAGAGAGGGGCCCTCATACGGCAATTCCCTCTCAGCCTCTCCTTCACAACGGGGGCGTTAGGAAGTCAGCGTCGAGTTCCTTCGCGCCCCCCTCTGTCCTGCCGGACATCTCCCCCACAAGGGGGGAGATTGGCGGCGTCGCCGCCGGCGCTTCTCAGCCTGCGGCCCTCCTGGCATCGCCCAACAAAAAAGGCCCGCGTACCTCGGCGTCGCCGCCGGCGCTTCTCAGCCTGCGGCCCTCCTGGCATCGCCCAACAAAAAAGGCCCGCGTACCTTGCGATGCGCGGGCCTTTTTTGACTAGGGTCAGGACTCATTGATCCAGAAGATGAAGGCTGCAGCGAAGGCGA
>NZ_LPVS01000033.1:0-47716 GCF_014843905.1 Mesorhizobium silamurunense
GGACTGGCGGTCGGACCGTCGACGCCGCTGGTGATCCGCGGCGCCGCGCCCGTGCTGGGCTGGGCGCCGCAGGCCTTGCCGGCGCCCGGCGATGCGCTGGCCGAGCGTGTGCTCGACCTCTACAACCATCGCGATCCGGTGCTGGCGGCCGCGCTGCAGAAAGGCCTCGACGCCGACCGGATGGCGCTCGGCGACGAGCTCGACGGCAAGACGATGAAACCCAAAGGCGGCCTCGACAACGCCGCCGGCATGCGGCAGTCGGCGCAAGGCGCGGCGAAGCTGATGGCGGCGAATGACGGGCCGCGTATCGCGGCACTCGCCTTCGACGGCTGGGACACGCATGTCAACGAAGGCGGCGCCACCGGTCGGCTCGCCAACCTGCTCGGCGGCCTCGACGGCGCCTTCGAGGAATTCGAGAAGGGCCTCGGGGAGCGCTGGCGGGACACGGCGATCGTGGCCATCACCGAATTCGGCCGCACCGCCCGCATCAACGGCACGGTCGGCACCGATCACGGCACCGGCACGGTGGTGCTGCTCGCCGGTGGCGCGATCAAGGGCGGCCGCGTCATCGCCGACTGGCCTGGCCTGAAGCCGGCTCAGCTTTACGAGGGCCGGGACCTCGCGCCGACCAGCGATGTGCGCGCGGTGCTGAAGGGGTTGCTTGCCGACCTGTTCGGCCTCTCGGCGGCTGTGCTCGGGGACAAAGTGTTTGCGGACTCGGCGGCGGTGAAGCCCATGCGGGACTTGGTCATTTGAACGAAAAACGCCCGCGCCGTTTCCGGGCGCGGGCGTCCCGCCTCGCTTTCTGAAAGCGACTATCAGCTCCAATAACCGGGGTGCCAACGGTGGTGGGCCCAGTAGCCGGGATGCCAATGGCGCACGGGCCGGATGATCACGCGGCGGTTCGGCACGCATCTGCCCCAGCGGTTCACGTGCCAGCCGGGTCCGCAGCGCCAGCCGACGGTTTCGATCGGCAACGGCGCAGTGCTGGGCTTTGCCATCGGCATGGCCTGCGCGCCGGCGGTGAGCACCAAAGTGCCGGCGGCCAATGCGATGGGCAGCAAATATCTGGTGAGCATAAGGTTCGTCTCCTTGATTCATCCCTACCTCCGTGAAACGGAGGACAGAGTCGAAATCCGTCGGAGCGGGATGGATCACATCTTCGTTAGCGGGCGGGCGTTCCGACCGCGCAGTGTCTCACCCGCCGAAGCCGCCGACGGAGCAAGCCGCAGCCTTTGCCGCATGACAAATTGATCCAAATCAATGAGCCATGATGTTGTCCCGCACTAGGAATGATGATGGACGAAGCTTCTTATGGCCGAAGGCCAGATAGGAGATCATACCGATGATGATCCGAACGCTCTCTACTTTGGAATGCACGAAATTGCTGGCGGCCAATCGCACCGGCCATCTGGCATGCACGAAGGAAGGACAACCCTATGTCGTGCCCTTCAACTACGCCTACGCCGACAGTCACCTCTATGCATTCTCCTTGCTCGGCAAGAAGATCGACTGGATGCGGGCCAATCCCCTGGTGTGCGTCCAAATAGAAGAACATACCCAGGGGCGCGGATGGAGAAGCGTGATCGTCGACGGCCGCTATGAGGAACTGCCGGACCGGATCGGCCACAAGGTTCAGCGCGACCATGCATGGGCGGTGTTGAGCAAGCACGCGCAGTGGTGGGAGCCTGCTGCGCTCAAGCCTGTCACGCCTCCGACGTCAGATAGCCTGCCGCACGTCTTTTTCCGGATCGTTATCGAAAAGGTTTCGGGACGGGAAGCGAGCGAATAGGCTGTGTCCACCGTTCGATGCATGCACCCTTGTCATCGGCAAGCTATCCGGGCGTCACCGCGGGTGACCCCACTCGAACGTTTATAAGGCCGAGCTGTCGCCAAGCGTCGCCACGGTCTTCAGCGCGCCGTCGAGCATGTCGCCCTTCTCGTCCTTCAGCGCCGCTTCGCGCAGGCGGCGGATCCAGTCGGCGGCATCGTCGCGGCCCTTCAGCATATCGAGCGCCGAGAGCACGCGGTCGAATTTCGACTGGGCGCGGGCATGGGTGTCGCTGTAGCCCTTGATCAGCCGGCGGCAGTTCAGGACCTCGACCCCAAGCGCATAGTTTTCGCGCGCATGGGCGAGCGCCAGTTCGTACCAGCGCTCCAGATGTTCGACCTCTATCCTGTGGCGCAGCAGGCGGCGGCGCCAGCGGCGCAGGCCGCCGATGAACCACAACATGGCGAAGCCGGTAAAACTGTCGGTGCGGATGCGGCGGCCGCGATTGATGCGGCGGTCGAGGAAGGCGGCAAGCTTCGGCCGGTTCTCGATGTAGCTGCCCAGCCCTACCGGCAGCGTGCCGCAGAACTCCTCGATGCGCGGATGGAAGTATTCGGTGACCTGAAGGACCGAGCCTTCCCTGACGCCGACCTCCTTGCGCACCCGCTTGTCGCGGGTCGAGCGCGTCTTGAGGTCGGCGACGCGGATCATGTCGTCATAGCACATGGCGTTGGCCAGATGTTTCGCCGCTGCAATCGACAGCGCATAGCCGCGTTCGGCCTTATCCAGCGCGACGGCCTTGTCCAGCCGGTCGAGATATTCGCCGCCATAGGCGATGTCCTGGTAGTCGACGACCTTCTTCAGACCGCGTTCGGCCATGTCGCGCACCGGCTCCGGAAGTGCCGCGACGCGGGCAGCAAGCTCCTGCCATCCCTTCAGCAGCGTTTCCGGTCCGCTTACCTTTGATGCTGAACGGGCTTCGGAAGCGGCAAGTTTTGCCTCTGCCTTGTCGTCTACCGGCGCGGCCCCCAGGCCACGCGCGCGGTCATAGGCGGCGCCGAAGGCGGCAAGACTGGCCTTCACGCCACGGCCGCCGGCGCCGATCGCCTGCTCGTAGTTTTCGCGCGGGAACGGCAGCGCGTCAGACCCGGCCAGCGCGCCGAGCAGGCTCGCCGAGATCATGGTGCCGTTCTCGGCGGCGATCTTTTCCATGTCGAAAGCGATGAAGCGTTTTGCGGCAGCCTCCGCCGTCGCGTGCACCTTCTGCGACGAGGCGCGGCCGTCGCCCGGCTCGATCTTTTCCGAGACTGCGGCGATGCGATGCGAGGAGGCGATCAGCGTCGTGCGCTCGGGCGTGACGAAGCCGCGGATGATGGCGCGGCCAGCCTCCATCAGCTCGGCGGCGATCAGGATGTCGACATCGCCCTGTGAGGGCGACAGCGCGAAGACCGGCAACCGGCCGGTGTCGCGGGCCACCTCGATATAGTAGATCGTCGCGCCCGTACGCTGGGCGACGCCGGCCACGGAAGTCGACTGCGCGATATAGCCGCTGCGCTCGGCGACGTCGGTGATCCAGTCGGCGAGCACGCCGCCACCCTGGCCGCCGACGGCAAGCACGGCGAGTTTTATCACGCGTTCGTCGTCACGGGCGCCCGCCTTCGGGCGCAAGGGTGAGGACTGGTCAAGCATCGGCGAACATCAGGCGGCGGCTCTCGCGGCGTCGCTGCAGAAGACCGATCACGGCGCGGCGCGCGCTTTCCAGGAAACGATCCCAGCGGCCGGGATTGTGGACGACATCTGCGCGGTAGAAGGACGGGCAGAGCACGGCGGCGTCCGCCACCTCGCCGCAATTGCCGCAGCCGACGCAGTTCTGATCGATCGACGCCACCGGATCGTCGCGCAGCGGATCGTCGAGCGACTTCACCGACAGCGACGGGCAGCCGGACAGCCGCATGCAGGCGTGGTCGCCGGTGCAGATATCCTCGTCGACGCCGAACTTCGGCTTCACCACCCGCTCGCCGCCCTTGATCGCCTTGTCGACCAACGGCTTCTCGCGGCGCTGGCGGTTGAGCATGCATTCGGAAGAGGCGACGATGACCTTCGGTCCCTTCTCTTCGGTCGTCAGCGCCTCGCGCAGCGTCGCTTGCATCTTACCGACATCATAGGTGCGATCGATGTGGCGCAGCCATTTGACGCCCATGCCCTTCACCGCCTCGGTGATCGGATGCTTGGTCGACTTGGTCCGGTTCGAGGCACGCGAGGACAGGATGTCCTGCCCGCCGGTGGCGGCCGAATAGAAATTGTCGACGATGACGATGACGCCGTCATTCTTGTTAAAGACCGCGTTGCCGATCGAGGAGGTGAGGCCGTTGTGCCAGAAGCCGCCGTCGCCGACGAAGGAGATCGAGCGCCGCTTGGCCTCCGGCGAATTGAAGGCGGATGCCGAGGCCGGACCCAGCCCGTAACCCATGGTGGTGGCGCCGAGCTCGAAGGGCGGCATGATCGAGAACAGGTGGCAGCCGATGTCGGAGGCGATGTGGTGCTTGCCGAGTTCCTGCTCGACCAGTTTGGTGGCGGCGAAGATCGGCCGCTCCGGGCAACCGACGCAGAAGCCAGGCGGTCGGCCTGGAACGACGTTGATGAGATCGGCCGTATCGACCCCCTCGCCCAGCTTGTTCGGCGCGCGCACCTCGCCCGGCAGCAGATGCGGAGCGTGCGCTCGCAGGAAGGAGCCGATGCCGTCGAGCATCACCTGTCCGGTGTATTCGCCGGCCATCGGCAGATGCTCCTTGCCGACAAGCCTCGTGCCGCGGCCGGCCTTGTGCAGCATAGCGGCAAAGGCCTGCTCGATATAGTTGGGCTGACCTTCCTCGACGACCAGCACCGCCTGCTTGCCTTCGCAGAAGGCGAGGAACTCGTCGTCGACCAGCGGATAGACGGCATTGAGCACATAAAGCGGCACGTCGGTGCCGCCATAGGTGTCGGCGAGGCCGAGCCGCTGCAGCGCGCGGATGACCGAATTATACATGCCGCCCTGCATGACGATGCCGACGGAGCCGTGATCCGAGCCGAAGATCTCGTTGATCTTGCGCTCGCGGATGAAATCCACCGCCGCCGGCCAGCGCTTGGCGACCTTCTCCTTCTCATGCAGGAAGGAGGCGGGCGGCAGCACGATGCGGCCTGTGTCGCGGCGCGGCGCCGACAGCGCATCGGCCACCGACATCGGCGGCCGCTTGTTGTCCTTGGCGATGAAGTGGCCATGGACGTGGCAACAGCGGATGCGCACCTGCAGCATCACCGGCGTGTTGGAGGCCTCCGACAGCTCGAAGCCGTCCTCGACCGCCTTGACGATCGAAGGCAGGTTCGGGCGCGGATCGAGCAGCCAGACCTGGCTCTTCATGGCGAAGGCATGGCTGCGCTCCTGCATGATGGAGGAGCCTTCGCCATAATCCTCGCCGACGATGATCAGCGCGCCGCCGGTGACGCCCCCGGATGCCAGATTGGCGAGCGCATCGGAAGCGACATTGGTGCCGACCGTCGACTTGAAGGTGGCGGCGCCCCGGATCGGATAATGCACGGAAGCGGCAAGCATCGCGGTGGCGGTGGCTTCCGAGGCGCTCGCCTCGAAATGCACACCGAGTTCGCACAGAATGTCCTGCGCGTCGGCCAGCACGTCCATCAGATGGCTGATCGGCGCGCCCTGGTAGCCGCCGACATAGCCGACGCCGCATTGCAGCAGCGCCTTGGTGATGGCGAGGATGCCTTCGCCCGCGAACTCCTCGCCGGCGCCGAGCCTCAGCTTTTCGACTTCCTTGGCAAAAGACCGTTCGGCCATCTCTGCCTCCTTCCGTTGCCGCCCTCCCATTGCCATTGGGGGCGGCGCGTACGTCAAACTCAAATGTCGTGCTTGCGGATGTTCTTCAGCATCTTCTGCAGAATCGCGATCAGCGCGGCATATTCGACATCGTCGACGCCATCGAACATCGCCTCGAAAGCGTCGTGCATGGCCGGCCACGCGCGGGTGAAGAGCGCCCGCCCGTCATCGGTCAGGAACACATGGCGGATGCGGCTGTCGGTGACGCCCTGCTCCCGCCGCACAAGGCCCTGCCCTTCCAGCGTGTCGAGCGTGCGGCTCAAGGTCGACTGCTCGATCACCGTGTAGACCGAGAGGTCGTTGACGGTGACGCCGTCGGTAACCGACAGTACGGCCAGCGTACGCACCTGCGGAATGGTCAGGCCCTGCTTGCGGAAATCCTCGCGCAGCGTGGCGTTGTAGCGGCCCATGATGCGGTTCATCAGATAGGGAGCGAATTGCTGCAGGCCGATCTGGCCGAGAGTCGAGATGCGCTGGCGCTTTTCGGGGAACTTCTGTTCCATCAGAGCCTCCCCGCCAGCAGGAAGCCGGAGCCGCCGCCGAGACCTGCGCCCGGGTGGGTGGAGGCGCCGATGTGGTAGAGGCCTTGGATAGCGGTCTCGTGGTTGCGGCTTGCCTTGAACGGCCGCCACAGGAAGGACTGGTCGATGGTCGAGGAGCCGCCATAAGGATCGCCGCCCACAAGGTTGATGTTCATCGCTTCCAGATCGGCCGGCGAGTAGGCACGGCGCGCGATGACCGTCTCACGGAAACCGTCGATGTGGCGGGCGAGGATCGCCTCGACCCGGTCGGCAAAGGCTTCGCGCAACGCGTCGCTCCATTGTCCGTCAGCCGGTGTTTCCAACTGGCCCGCCGCATCGCCTTTGACAACGCGCGGCGCCTCGGGCAGTTGCAGCCACAGGATCGCCTTGCCCTCCGGACAGCGCGAGGGGTCGAGCGCGTGCGGCTGGCCGACGCAGATGGTCGGCACTTCCGGCAGCAGGCCGCGTACCGCCTCATTGCAGGCTTTCGACACGCCGTCGAGCCCCGGCGTCAGATGCAGCAGCGCCACCTTGTCCAGCCCCTCGCCGCGCCAGGCTGGCGGCTTGTCGAGTGCGTAGTGGATCTGGAAGTTGCCCTTGCCGTAGCGATAGTCTTTCGTCGCTTTCGCGGCGGCCTCCGGTGCATCCTTGCCGAGCAGGCGGCCGTAAAGTTGCGTCGGCGTGACCGAGCAGACGACGCTCTTTGCGGCGCTTAGCGTCTCGCCGGAGGCGAGCCGCACGCCGGTGGCTCGGCCGCCGGCCTGGACGATCGAGGCGACATCGGCATTGACCCGGATTTCGCCGCCGCGCTCCTTGATCAGCGCCTCGAAGGCGGCGAGCAGGTTCTTCGCGCCACCCTTGACGATGGGCGCGCCGGCCGCCTCCAGCGCGAAGGCGATGACCTTGGCGATCTGGCCCGAGAAGGCGTCTTCCGGTCCGAGTCCTGCATGCAGCACCCAGGGCGCCCAGAGCGCGCGCACGGTATCGGATGTATAGCCGGTTTCCAGCCAGCCGCGTGCGGGAACCAGCGCCTCGCCCATGAAGGCGGCAAGGTTGCGCGGACCGCGCCGCCAGGCTTCGCCCGCCATGAGCTTCGTCGTCGGATAGGACCAGAGCGCACCGCCGAGCAGGCCGAAGAGCAGCCCGGCATTGCGCTCGATGTCGCCGACATCGCCGCCGTGGCGGTCGCCGTCGCCGGAAGCGATGCGGTTCAGCGCCGCGATGTTGGCGGCGCGGTCGGTGGTGAGCACGGCATGGCTTCCGTCTGGCCGAAGCACGCCGGTCGGCGTCGCGGTGTGGCAGAATTCCAGCCCGTGCCGCGCGAGGTCCTTGCCGAGCGCGGCATAGGCCGGCGAGGTGAAGAACAGCACGAAGGTCGTCGCCATCACATCATGGATGAAGCCGGGCGCGGTGATCTCCTCGGTGCGCATGCAGCCGCCGATGCGGTCATTGCGCTCAAGCACGAGCACCTTGGCGCCCTTTGCGCCAAGCATCGCCGCGCAGACCAGGGCGTTGATGCCGCTGCCGACGATGATGTGATCGGGGGCGGTCATAGGAGGGTGCTCCGTGTCGGTGGTCGGTGGAGCTCAATCGCGTAAGCTTGCGTTCCTTCGCGCCCCCCTCTGTCCTGCCGGACATCTCCCTCACTTGGGGGGAGATTGGCAGCTTCGGCGCCCCGCGCTGTCCTGCAACCTTGAAGGTTGGCGAAAGCCGGCGCGACATCTGATCTCCCCCCTTGTGGGGGAGATGTCCGGCAGGACAGAGGGGGGCGCCGTAGAGCGCTAGCCCTCGAGGGCATCAGCACCAACTCCGTCACTACATCATCGCCCTCGAGCATGATCTTCTCCCGAAGACCGCCACCTCGCCTATTTGCCCGGCACCAGCGCCAGCGCGCGGATCGGGCTGCCGGTGCCGTGCTCGATCTTGAGCGGCGCGGCGATCAGGATCGCGCCCTTTGGCGGCAGCTGGTCGAGATTGCAGAGGCTGGCGAGACCGTAGCGGTTGGCCTTATGCATCAGCGTGTGCGCCGGGAATGGCGGCTCCATGCCGCCGGCCTTGCCGGCATCGGTGCCGATGGTCTCGCTGCCCCAGCCCTTGATGTCCTTGCCGATCAGGAACTGGATCGCTTCGGCTGTCGGTCCCGGCGTGTGCGGGCCGGTCTCATTGGCGTTGAGGAACTCGGCTTCGGAGCCGTTGCGCTTGTACCAGTCGGTGCGCATGACCACCCATTCGCCGGGGTTGATGGCGCCGTGCTTGGCTTCCCAGGCCTTGATATGGTCGACGGTGAGCAGGAAATCGTGATCGGCGGCGGCTTCCTTCGAGCAGTCGATGACGTTGACCGGGCCGACGAAATTCTGCGCCGGAATGGTGTCGGTGGCGCCATCCGGATAGTCCTTGCCGGTGATCCAGTGTTGCGGCGCGTCGAAATGCGTGCCCGAATGCTCGCCGAGCTTCAGCCAGTTCCACGCCCACCACGGACCATTCTTGTCATATTTGGAGATGGCGTGGATCTCGACCTTCGGCGTGTCGACGGCGAGCTCCGGCGGCAGCTTGATCAGCGGCGTATCCGGCCCGAGCGGCGCAGACAGGTCGACCACCTTGATGGCGCCCGAAAGCAGCTGGCCGGCGACCTCGCCGAGGAGTTTTTGCGTGTCCATGGTCTTCGTTCCCTCTTATGCGTGATGATCAAGGCTCGTTGCGGCCCTTAATATCCTACTAGACGAAAACATATGCATCTGCAATTATCTTTAAGCATAAAGCATTTTGGGGCTGGGCGTGAGCGAGTTCGACGCCATCTTTGTCGGGGCGGGCCACAACAGTTTGGCCTGCGCCGCGCATCTGGCGCTCAAAGGCTGGAAAATTGCGGTTTTCGAACGCAGCGCGACAATCGGCGGCGCGGTCCGAACCGCGGAATATACGCTGCCTGGCTTTCGGCACGATTTCGGCGCGATGAATCTTAGCCTGTTCGCCGGCTCGGCCTTCCACCGGAAATATGCAAATGAATTGAAAAACCACGGGCTGGAATTCGCGCCCGTCGCCGACTGTTTCGCCAGCGCTTTTCCCGACGGCAAATGGTTCGGCGTCAGCAACGATCTCGAAAAGACCGTCTCGCGGCTCGCTGCCTTCTCCGCCGCCGATGCCGCCGCCTGGCGCCGGCTGGTCGGTGCCTTTCCGGGCGAGGCCGAGCATCTGTTCCGCCTGCTCGGATCGCCGATGAGCGCGCGGGCGCTGGCCGGCACGGCCTGGAATCTCTGGCGCAAGAAGGGCCTTGCCGGCGCGCTCGACACCGGCCGGCTGTTGCTCTCGTCACCTCGCGCGTGGCTCGAGGACAATTTCGAGACGCCGCATGTCAGGACGACGCTCGCCGCCTGGGGCATGCATCTCGACTTCGCGCCCGACATCGCCGGCGGCGCGGTGTTCCCCTATCTGGAATCGATGGCCAACCAGAGCTTCGGCATGGTGCTCGGCAAGGGCGGCGCCGACACCATCATCCGCGCTCTTGCCGGCATGGTCAAAGCGGCCGGTGGCAAGATCGCGACTGAAGCGGAGGTGGCGGAGATCACCGTCGCCGGCGGCCGGGCTACGGGCGTGCGGCTGGCGTCCGGCGATTTCCATGTCGCCAGCAAGGCCATCATCGCCGGCGTCGCGCCGAAGGCGCTTCCAGGCAAGCTTCTGCCCAATGGCTCCGGCGACGCGGCCTTCGATGCGGCGATGAAAAAGTTCCGCCATGCGCCGGGCACGATGATGATCCATCTGGCGCTGGACGATCTGCCTGACTGGAACGCGAGCGCCGAGCTTCGCCGCTTCGCCTATGTGCATCTGGCGCCTTCGCTCGACGCCATGTCGCGCACCTATCAGCAGGCGATCGCCGGCATCCTGCCCGACCAGCCGGTGCTCGTCGTGGGACAGCCGACGACCATCGATCCCTCGCGCGCACCCGACGGCAAGCATGTGCTCTGGGTTCAGGTGCGCATGCTGCCGGCAGAAATCCTTGGCGATGCTGCAGGCAAGATCGCGCCCGGCCTCTGGGATGCGATCAAGGACGCCTATGCCGAGCGCGTGCTCGACATCATCGAAAGCTACGCGCCGGGATTGAGGCAGAGGATACTTGGCCGCGCGATCTTCTCGCCGCTCGACCTCGAACGCGAGAATCTAAACCTTGTCGGCGGCGACCAGATCTGCGGCAGCCATCATCTGGCGCAGAATTTTCTCTTCCGTCCGGCGCGCGGTTTCGCGCGCTGGAACACGCCGGTCTCAAACCTCTACCTCACCGGCGCCGCGACATGGCCCGGCGCCGGCACCGGTGCCGGGTCCGGCTTCATGCTGGCGCAACAGCTGGGAGGAAATTGAGCCGAGGAATTCCAGGATGGACAAGGCGCGGTTGCCCACCAACCTGAACCTACGAACGAAAAACGCCGCGCAGGGACAACCAACAAGGGGAACGACCATGACCATCAACAGACGCGAGCTTCTCGGATATGGCGCGGCGGCGATCGGCGCGGCCACGCTCGGCCTGCCGAGGGCGGCAAAGGCGGCCGGCGAACTCACGATCGCCTACAACGTCAACCTGCCGTCCTGGGACCCGACGACCGGACCGTCGGCCGTCAACCCGACCATCCAGGGCCTCTACCAGTCGGTGTTCGACCAGTTCATTCCGCAGAAGCCGGACCTCTCCTTCACGCCGGGCCTGCTCACCGAATGGGGCTGGAACGATGACCGCACCAAGGTGATGATGACGGTTCGCGACGGGGTCAAATGGCATGACGGCTCGCCTTTCACCGCAGAGGATGTGGTATGGTCGCTGCAGCGGGCCGGCGACGAAAAGACCGGCAACCCCATCCAGTTCGTCTGGAAGAACGTCAACAACTTCAAGATCGACGGCAACAAGATCACCGGCGACGTCGTGCAGTTCGACCCGGTCTATTTCAAGTGGATGTCGTTCCTCACCGGCTACATCATGCCGAAGGCCTATTACGAGAAGGTGGGCGCCGAAGGTTTTGAAAAGGCGCCGATCGGCACCGGGCCCTATATGGTCGACAAGTTCGAGCGCAACGCCTTCCTGCGGCTGAAGGCCAACCCGAACTACTGGGGCGCCAAGCCGGCCTTCGAGAATGTGACGATCAAATTCGTCACCGACGCGGCGAGCCGCGTCGCCGAGATCGAGTCCGGCTCCTCGCAGGTGACGCTCGAAATCCCCTACGAGGAATATGACCGGCTGATCGCCAAGGACGGGCTCGCCGGCTCGATCAAGAACGTCTCCGACCTCGGCATGATCTTTTTCAACGACATCGAGGCGATGCTGGACAAGAATGTGCGCCAGGCGGCGGTGATGGCGGTGGACAAGGAGCTGCTGGTCAAGCGGCTGCTGCGCGGTTACGGCCAACCGATCGCGACGCTGGAGACGCCGGAATACGCGGCCTTCGATGCGTCGATCAAGGTGGAGCACAATCCGGAAAAGGCCAAGGAACTGCTCGCCGCGTCCGGCTATTCGCCCAAGAAGCCGGTCAAGTTCACCATACAGACGACCAAGGGCTTCAAGCCCAAGGACTATGAGATGATCCAGGCGATCGTCGGCATGTGGCGCAAGGTCGGCATCGAGGCCAATATCGAGGTCTACGAGATCGCCAAGCATTACGAGCTGCGCGCTGCCGACAAGCTGGCGCCGGCCGCCTTCTACAATTGGGGCAACGCCATCGGCGACCCGACCACCTCGACCGGCTTTGCCATGTACGGCCCGAGCCCGCATTCGGTGTGGGACAGCAAGGACCTTGTCGACATGATCAACCCGCTGTGGGGCGAAAAGAACGAAGCCGAGCGCATCGCCGGCTGGAAGGCGGTCGACAAATACATTGCCGAGCAGGCCTATGTGCTGCCGCTGATGCAGTATGCGCAGCCGATCGTGCATTCGAAGAAGGTCAATGTCGTGCAGCATGTGTCCGGCGCGCTGCTGCCGGCGCTGATGACCCCGGCCTGATCATCGGCCTTGGATTGCCGCGCGCGCCGTCGGTAAGACGGCGCGCATTTTCATCCGGGCGTATTGGCAGATGTTGCTGCAAAGGTTCCTTGTTCGTCTGTTGACGATGCTGGTCACGCTGTTCGGCGTGGCCGTCGTCGTGTTCGTCGTTATCCGCGTGGCGCCCGGCGATCCGATCGCCATGATGCTGCCGCCCGGCGCCAGCGATGCCGACATCGCGCGGCTGCGCGCGCTCTATGGGCTCGACAAGACACTCGTCCAGCAGTTCTTCATCTGGCTCGCCGGCGTGCTGCACGGCGATTTCGGCACCTCGATCTCGCTGCGCCAGGATGTGCTCGGCCTGGTCTTCAACCGGCTGCCGGCGACGCTGGAGCTGGCGACAGTGGCACTGCTGATGGCGATCGCGATCGGCGTCACCGCCGCGATCCTCGGCGCCCGCTCGCGCGGCACGGCGGTCGAGGCCGGCATCGACATCGCCAGCGGCGCGACGCTCTCCATCCCCGACTTCCTCTGGGGCCTGGTGCTGATCCTGCTGTTCGGCGTGCTTATCCCCGTGTTCGACATTTCCGGCCGGGTGTCGCCGCAACTCGACCTGCCTTTCGTCACGCAGTTCTATCTCGTCGAGAGCATCCTTCGACTCCGCTTCGACCTGATCTGGGACTTGCTCAAACACATGCTGATGCCGGCCGTGGCACTGGCGCTGCCGCTGGCGGCGATCATCGCGCAGCTCTTGAAACAGTCGCTGAAGGAAGTGCTCGACCTCGACTATGTCGTGCTGGCGAGGGTCAAAGGTTTTTCCGAAACGCAGGTCATCCTGCGCGAGGCGCTGAAGAACGCGGCGCTGCCGACGCTGACGCTGGTCGGAGTGCAGTTCACCTTCCTGATCGGCGGCACCGTCATCGTCGAGCGGCTGTTTTCCTATGAAGGCCTCGGCAATATGGCGATCGACGCCGTCATCAACCGCGACCTGCCGCTGATCCAGGGCATCGTGCTGGTCTTCGCGCTGCTCTTCGTGCTGGTCAATCTTGCCGTCGACATGATGTATGCGCTGCTCAATCCGAGGCTGCGCCATGGATGAGGCGCGCACCTCAAGACGCGGGCTGAGCCCGCGACTGTGGCTGGCCGGCGGCTGGCTGATCCTTGCGCTCGCCGCGGCCACCTTCGCCCCGCTGATCGCGCCGCAGGACCCGCTGGCCCAAGACCTGATGCTGGAGCGCCTGCCGCCCTTCTGGCTAGACGGCGCCGAGTCCGGCTATTGGCTGGGCACCGACAGCCTAGGGCGGGATCTTTTGTCGCGACTGATCTTTGGCGGCCGCATCGCCTTCATCGTCGCTTTCGCGGCGGCGACGTCCGCCTGCCTCATCGGCTCGGCGCTGGGCCTGATCGCCGGTTATTTCGGCGGCTGGGCCGACCGCTTCATCTCGCGCATCGTCGATATCTGGATGGCGTTCCCGCCGGTGCTGTTCGCCATCCTTTTGGTCGCGGTGCTGGGCACCGGTCTGAGCTCCGTCATCATCGCGATTGCCGTCATCGACTGGACGCGCTTCTGCCGGGTGATCCGCGCCGAAGCGATGAGCCAAGCGCGCATGGATTATGTCGAGAGCGCGCGCATCGCCGGCTATGGCCGCATCGGCATCATGCTGCGCGAGGTGCTGCCCAATGTGCTACCTTCGGTGGTGGCGCTGCTGTCGCTCGAAATGGGCATCGCCGTCATCGTCGAGGCGATCCTCTCCTTCGTCAATTTGTCGATCTCGACCGACGACCCGACCTGGGGCAGCATCATCGCCGAAGGCCGGCTGTCGATCCATCAGGCCTGGTGGGTGCTGGTGTTCCCGCTGATCACATTGATCCTCACCGTGCTTTCCTTCAGCCAGTTCGGCGAAGGATTGAAGGCGCGTTTCGATCCGGTGCTGCGATGAGCGCGTGCCTCGAAATCCGTTCGCTCAGCGCCCTGCTGCCCAACGGCCAGCGCGTGCTGCGCTCGGTGTCGCTTGCCGTCCAGCCGGGCGAGGTGCGCGCGCTGGTCGGCGAGAGCGGCGCCGGCAAGACGATGATCGGCAAGGCGCTGCTCGGCGTCCTGCCGAAAAGCGTGCGCATCATCGAAGGCGAGATGCTGATCGAAGGCGAGGAACTTAGCCGGCTCGATGCGAAAGCACGGCGCACATTGATCGGCGCCCGCACGGCGCTGATCCCGCAGGACCCGCTCACCGCGCTCAACCGGTCGCGCCGCATCGGCCCGCAGATGACCGACAGGCTGGTGCGCATTCTCGGCTGGAGCGGCGAGAGGGCGGACAAGCGCATCCGGCAATTGCTCGACGAGGTGCAGTTCCGCGACCCGCAACGCGTGCTGAAATGCTATCCGCACGAGCTCTCCGGCGGCATGCGCCAGCGCGTGCTGATCGCGGCGGCGTTCGCCGCCGAGCCCCGGCTGATCGTTGCCGACGAGCCGACGACGGCGCTGGACGTGACCGTGCAGAAGCAGATCCTGCGGCTGATCGCTGAGCTGCAGCGCGACCACGGCACGGCGATCCTGTTCGTTACCCACGATCTCGGCGTCGTCGCCAAGATCAGCCAGAAGGTGTCGGTGCTCTATGCCGGCAAGGTGGTTGAGGAAGCCGACACCGCAGCCCTCTTTGCTGCGCCCCAGCACCCCTACACGCGGGCGCTGATCGCCGCGACGCCGCGCTACACCGATCCCTACGCTTCGCTGAAGCCGGTGGACGAGACCGTACTCGCCGGGCTCACCGCCGAGATCGCCGCCGCCGACAAAGCATGGAGACCGGCCCATGGCTGAGCCGCTGTTTTCCGTGCGCGGGCTGAAGGTGGCGCTGCCCGACATGACGCGCAAGCCGCTGATCGGCCGCGCACCGCTGGCCGAGATCCTCAAGGGGCTGGATTTCGACCTGCCGAAGGGATCGGTGACCGGCATCGTCGGCGAGTCCGGCTCGGGCAAGTCGACGCTCGGCCGCGCGCTGGTGCGCCTGATCGAGCCGAGCGCCGGCTCGATCCGCGTCGAAGGGCGCGACATCAGCCATCTGTCGGAGGCCGAGCTGAGGCCGCTGCGCCGCGACCTGCAGATGATCTTCCAGGACCCGATGTCCTCGCTCAACCCACGGCATACGATCTTCAATATCATCGCAGCACCGCTGAGGCAGAACGGCTTTGGCGACAGGCTCAAGGAGCGCGTCGCGGAAGCCTTGCAGCGCGTCGGCCTGCCGCGGAATTTTGCCAGCCGCTACCGCCACGAGTTGTCGGGCGGACAGCGGCAGCGCGTCGGCATCGCACGGGCGCTGGCGCTGTCGCCGAAATTCGTGCTGGCCGACGAGATCGTCTCCGGCCTCGATGTCTCGACGCAGGCGCAGATCCTGACCCTGCTCGAAAAGCTCGCGGCTGAGATGGGACTGACGATCGCCTTCATCAGCCACGACCTGTCGGTGATCCGGCGGCTCTGCCGGCAGGTCATCGTCATGCGCGAGGGCAGGATCGTCGAAGCGAGCGCAACCGACGCGCTGTTCGACAATCCCAAGGAGGCCTACACGCGCGACCTGCTCGCCGCCATCCCGCTGCCCGAGATCGACGCGGACTGGCTGCGGCTGCCAGCGAAGGCGCCTGCATGAGAAAAGCTTAATCTGGCCGCACGCCGAACAGCGGGCCTCGGATGTGCGCAGTGGCAAAGCCAGCCCGCCAATGGAGGGTGACGTGAAATACGCAGTCCAGGCCGCGATGTTCGCAGCCACTTTGTTCGGATCAATGGGTGCGGCTTCGGCCGATTCGATCCCCGGCATGCGCGGGCACGACCATACCGGCATCACCGTGCCCGACATGAAGCAGGCCGTCGACTTTTTCACCGGGGTGGTCGGCTGCAAGAAGGCGATGTCCTTCGGCCCGTTCGCCGACGACCAGGGCACCTTCATGCAGGACCTGCTCGGCGTCGATCCGAAGGCGGTGATCGAGGAGATCACCATGGTCCGCTGCGGCACCGGATCGAACATTGAGCTGTTCAAATACACCGCGCCGGATCAGAAGGACGCAACGCCCAAGAACAGCGATATCGGTGGCTATCACATTGCCTTCTATGTCGACGACGTCGCCGCGGCGAAGACCTATCTCGACGCCAAGGGCGTCAAGACGCGATTGGGGCCTCTGCCGGTCAAGGAAGGGCCGGCCGCCGGCCAGACCATCCTCTATTTCCAGGCGCCATGGGGATTGCAGCTCGAAGCGATCAGCTACCCGCAAGGCATGGCCTACGAGAAAGGGGCCGAGACGGTGCTGTGGAGCCCCAAGGATCCGGCCAAGTGATCCGATCCGCAAAGCGCTCAGGCGATTATTCAATTATAAAACTTCAAGCTTGAAATAATTGCCTTCTGGCGTGATACTGACAGTCGGGATCGCCGGCCTTGCCGGCGATCCCCTATGCGAAGAGGAGATCGCAAGACATGAAGGTTGCGGTTCTCGGCGGCGGACCGGCCGGACTCTACTTTGCCATCTCGCTGAAGCTGCGCGACGCCGCGCATGAGGTGACGGTCTATGAGCGCAACCGTCCGGACGACACGTTCGGCTGGGGCGTGGTGCTGTCGGCCGAAACGCTGGAGAACCTGACCAGGAACGACCCGGTGAGCGCCGTCTGGATCAAGAAGCATTTCGCCTACTGGGACGACATCGCCGTCATCCACGACGGCGTGCGCATGGTCTCCACGGGACATGGCTTCTGCGGCATCGGCCGCAAGCGGCTCTTGATCCTGCTGCAGCGCAGGGCACGCGAGCTCGGCATCAAGATGATGTTCGAGACCGATATTTCGGACCCCAGGCCGTTCATGGAAACGCACGACCTGGTGGTCGCGGCGGACGGGCTGAACTCGAAATCGCGCGCCACCTTCGCCGATGTCTTCAAGCCCGACATCGACACCCGCAAATGCAAGTTCGTCTGGCTCGGCACCACGCAGAAATTCGACGACGCCTTCACCTTCGTCTTCGAGAAGACGGAGCACGGCTGGGTATGGGCGCATGCCTACCAGTTCGACAGCGAGACCGCGACCTTCATCGTCGAATGCAGCGAGCAGACCTGGGCTGCGTTCGGTTTCGGCCAAATGACGCAGCAGGAATCGATCGCGGTCTGCGAGCGCATCTTCGAAAAACACCTTGGCGGCCATCCGCTGATGACCAACGCCAACCATATTCGCGGCTCAGCCTGGATCAATTTCCCGCGCGTACTGTGCGAGCGCTGGTCGCACAAGAACCTGGCGCTGATTGGCGACGCGGCAGCATCGGCGCATTTTTCGATCGGCTCAGGCACCAAGCTGGCGCTCGAAAGCGCGGTGGCGCTCGCCGACTATGTCGAGTCCGAGCCGGACCTCGAGGCAGCCTTCCGCAAATACGAGGATGCGCGCCGCACCGAGGTGCTGAAGCTGCAGTCGGCGGCGCGCAATTCGCTCGAATGGTTCGAGGAAGTCGAACGATATCTCGGGCTTGATCCGGTGCAGTTCAACTATTCGCTGCTTACCCGCTCGCAGCGCATCAGCCACGAGAACCTCAGACTTCGCGACGCCGAATGGCTAGCGGGCGCCGAAGAATGGTTCCAGCGCAAGGCCGGCGCCGGCGGCAACATGCTGCGCCGCGCGCCGATGTTCGCGCCGTTCAGGCTGCGCGACATGGCGCTCACCAATCGCATCGTCGTCTCGCCGATGGCGCAGTACAAGGCCGTCGACGGCTGTCCAACCGACTGGCATTTTTCTCACTATGCCGAGCGCGCCAAGGGCGGCGCAGGGTTGCTCTATATCGAGATGACCTGCGTCAGCCCCGAAGGGCGCATCACGCCTGGCTGCACCGGCTTCTACAAGCCGGAACACGAAGTGGCCTGGAAGCGTCTGGTCGATTTCGTCCATGCCGAGACCGAGGCGAAAATCTGCGCCCAAATCGGCCATTCCGGCGCCAAGGGCTCGACCCGCCTTGGCTGGGAAGGAACGGACGAGCCGCTCACCTCCGGCAACTGGCCGGTGATGGCGCCGTCGGCGGTCCCGTGGTCGCCGCAGAATCAGGTGCCGAAGGCGATGGACCGCACCGACATGGACATGGTGCGCGACCAGTTCGTCGCCTCGGCGCAGATGGCCGAGCGCTGCGGCTTCGACATGCTGGAGATCCATGCCGCGCATGGCTATCTGCTCTCCGCTTTCATCACGCCGCTGACCAACAGGCGCACCGACGACTATGGCGGCTCGCTTGAAAACCGTATGCGCTATCCGCTGGAGATCTTCCACGCGGTGCGCGCGGTGTGGCCGGCCGAGAAGCCGATCTCGATGCGCATCTCCGCCAATGACTGGGTGGGCATCGAAGGCATCACGCCGGCCGATGCGGTCGAGATCGCCAGGCTGCTGCATCAGGCCGGCGTCGACCTCTGCGACGTCTCGGCCGGCCAGACCACGATCGCCGCCAAGCCGGTCTATGGCCGCATGTTCCAGACGCCGTTCTCCGACCGCATCCGCAACGAGGTCGGCATGGCGACGATGGCGGTCGGCAACATCTACGAGCCCGACCATGCCAACTCGATCCTGATGGCCGGGCGCGCCGATCTGGTGGCGCTGGCGAGACCCCATCTCACCGATCCCTACTGGACGCTGCATGCGGCGGTCACGCTCGGCGACCGTGGCGTCAAATGGCCGGATCCTTATCTGCGCGGGCGCGACCAGATCTACCGCCTGGCCGAACGCGAAGCAGCCGCGGGGTTGAAGGTATGAGCGTCACCCCGATAGGCAAGCATGCGCTGGTGACCGGCGGCGGCTCCGGCGTCGGCCGTTCGATCGCGCTGGCGCTGGCAGAAGCCGGCGTAAACGTCACTATCTGTGGACGGCGCGAGGCGGCGCTTGCCGAGGTAGCGAGCGAGCATGACCGCATTTCCGGCCTCGTCGCCGATGTCACCGACGAAGCGGATATGATTTCCCTTTACGAGAAGGCGGAAGCCGCACGCGGACCCTTCGATATCGTCGTCGCCAATGCCGGCTTGTCTGGCAGCGCACCGGCGCACAAGACCACGCTCACAGACTGGCGGCGCACGCTCGACGTCAACCTGACCGGCGCCTTCCTGACGGTGAAGCCGGCACTGACCGGGATGGCTGCGCGGAAGACTGGCAGGATCGTCTTCGTCGCCTCGACGGCCGGGCTGAAAGGCTACGCTTACGTCGCTCCCTACGTGGCGGCCAAGCATGGGGTCGTCGGGCTGATGCGGGCGCTGGCCGTCGAGACCGCCAAGTCCGGCATCACCGTCAATGCCGTCTGCCCTGGTTTCGTGGAGACCGACATGCTGGAGGAGTCCGTCCGGCGCATTGTCGAGAAGACTGGCCGCTCGATCGGGGAGGCGCGGGCGAGCCTCGCCGCGATCAATCCGCAAGGGCGCTTCATTCAGCCAGAAGAGGTGGCCGCAGCGGTGCTGTGGCTGTGCAGCGATGCCGCGCGCTCGATCACCGGACAGGCGATCTCGGTCTCGGGAGGCGAGACATGGTAGCAGGACCGACGTCCACCGGGCCGGGCAAGGACAGGCTGCGCCTGTGGATCAGACTGTTGCGCGCTTCGCGCACGATCGAGGCAGAGCTGCGCGAGCGGCTGAAGAAGGAATTCGACACGACGCTGCCGCGCTTTGACGTGATGGCGGCGCTCTACCGGTCGCCGGAAGGCATGTTGATGAGCGACCTGTCGCGCTTCCTGCTGGTGTCGAACGGCAATGTGACGGGCATCGTCGACCGGCTGGTTTCCGAAGGCCTGGTGACGCGCGCGCGCCGCAATGGCGACCGCCGCACCTCGATGGTGCGGCTGACCGAGGAAGGCTCGAAGACTTTCGCCGCAATCGCCGCCGCGCATGAGAGCTGGGTCGGCGAGCTGCTCGGCACCGTCAGCGAGGACGAGGCGCGCCGGCTGACCGGCATGCTGAAATCGTTCCGCAGCAATTGGGAGGGACGCGAATGAGCGCCATGGCCAAGCCCAAGCCTAAGCACTTCCTCTGGCAGGTGGAAGACAGGATCGCCAGGGTCCGACTCGACCGCCCCGAACGCAAGAACCCGCTGACCTTCGACAGCTATGCCGAGCTGCGCGACACGTTTCGCGACCTCGTCTATGCCGAGGATGTCGATGCCGTCGTGTTCCTGCCCAATGGCGGCAATTTCTGCTCTGGCGGCGATGTCCACGACATCATCGGGCCGCTGGTCAAGATGGACATGAAGGCGCTGCTCGCCTTCACGCGCATGACCGGCGACTTCGTCAAGGCGATGCTCAACTGCGGCAAACCGATCATTTCCGCGGTCGACGGCGTCGCGGTCGGCGCCGGCGCGATTATCGCCATGGCTTCCGACATCCGCATCGCCACACCGAATGCGAAGACCGCCTTCCTGTTCACGCGCGTCGGCCTTGCCGGCTGCGACATGGGCGCCTGCGCGATCCTGCCGCGCATCATCGGTCAGGGCCGCGCGGCCGAGCTGCTTTACACCGGCCGCACCATGAGCGCGGACGAGGGCGAGCGCTGGGGGTTCTACAACCGCCTGGTCGATGCGGCGGCGCTCGAGGCCGATGCGCTCGACATGGCTGCGCGCATCGTCTCCGGCCCGACCTTCGCGCACGGCATCACCAAGACGCAGCTCAACCAGGAATGGTCGATGGGCCTAGACCAGGCGATCGAAGCGGAAGCGCAGGCACAGGCGATCTGCATGCAGACCGGCGATTTCGAGCGCGCCTACAAAGCTTTCGTGGCGAAGGAAAAGCCGGTGTTCGAGGGGAATTGAGATGAACGGTTTTCGCCCAGGCACCCCCCTCTGGCCTGCCGGCCATCTCCCCCGCAAGGGGGGAGATCAGCTGATTGCAACGCTTTCGCCAATCACCAATGTCTCAGGATGGGCGGCGAGATCGCAGCTGCCAATCTCCCCCCTTTCGGGGGAGATGTCCGGTAGGACAGAGGGGGGTGTGAAGGAACGGGGCGTGGAAGGAAAAATCCATGCCTGACCGCTCCTTCCTCAACTGGCCCTTCTTCGAAGACCGCCATCGCGCGCTCGCCGAAAATCTCGACGCCTGGTGCGTAAAGAACCTTCCCGTCGATCACCACGACGTCGACGCCGCCTGCCGCGCGCTGGTGGCGATGCTCGGCCGCGACGGCTGGCTGAAGCCGACGGCGCTCGACACCGACAATCCCAGGCCGCTCGACGTGCGCACGCTCTGCATCACCCGCGAGACGCTGGCGCGCCATGACGGGCTCGCCGACTTCGCCTTCGCCATGCAGGGGCTCGGCACCGGCGCGATCTCGCTCTTCGGCACGCCGGACCAGCAGCACTGGCTAGGCAAGACCAGGGCCGGCCAAGCGATCTCAGCCTTTGCGCTGTCGGAGCCGCGCTCGGGATCGGACGTCGCCAACATGGAGATGACGGCAATTCGTGATGGCGACGAGTACGTGCTTTCCGGTGAAAAGACCTGGATCTCCAATGGCGGCATCGCCGATCTCTACGTCGTTTTTGCCCGCACCGGCGAGGCGCCGGGTGCCAAAGGGCTTTCCGCCTTCGTCGTGCCCGCCGACGCCAAGGGTCTCGGCATTGCCGAACGGTTGGAAGTGATCGCGCCGCATCCGCTGGCGCGGCTGTCGTTCGACAATGTGCGCGTGCCGGCTTCCACCCTCATCGGCAAGCCCGGCGACGGTTTCCGCATCGCCATGTCGGTGCTCGACGTCTTCCGCTCGACGGTGGGCGCCGCTGCTCTCGGCTTTGCCCGCCGGGCGCTCGATGAGAGCATCAAAAGGGCGGCCGAACGAAAACTGTTCGGCGCGCCGATGGCCGAGCTACAGATGGTGCAAGGCCACATCGCCGACATGGCGCTCGATATCGATGCCGCCGCCCTGCTCGTCTATCGCGCGGCCTGGACCAAGGACATGGGGGCCGCGCGGGTGACGCGCGAAGCGGCAATGGCCAAGCTGTTCGCCACGGACAAGGCGCAGGAAGTGATCGACAAGGCGGTGCAACTGCATGGCGGCGACGGCGTGCGCAAAGGCCACATCATCGAAAGCCTCTATCGGGAGATTAGGGCGCTGCGCATCTACGAGGGCGCCTCCGATGTGCAGAAGGTGGTGATCGCCAGGCAGGTGATGGGAGCCGCATGAGATCATGCCTTGCGAATCGCATTTGAATTAGGGGAGGCTGGATATGCACACGATCCTGCAGCCGGAAGGCTGGGCGAAACCGGTCGGCTATGCCAATGGCGTCGCGGCGCGCGGGCGGCTGGTGTTCGTCGGCGGCCAGGTCGGCTGGAATGCCGCGTGCCGCTTCGAGACCGACGACTTCGTCGGCCAGGTGCGACAGACGCTCGCCAACATCGTCGCGGTGCTGGCCGAGGCGGGCGGCGAGCCGCAGCAAATTACCTCGATGACCTGGTATTTCACCGACAAGGCCGAATATCTTGCCAACCTCAAAGGGATCGGCGAAGCCTACCGCGCCGTCATCGGCCGGCATTTTCCGGCCATGGCCGCCATGCAGGTGGTGGCGCTGGTCGAGGATCGCGCCAAGGTGGAGATTCAGGCTACGGCGGTTATTCCGGAGTGAGGTTCGATTTGAGTCCAACGGCTGTCGGCATTCGAGCGAGTGGCATTTGCTTTCGCCACGTCATCCCTCGAGAGCCAAGCAGGCCGCTTTTCTCTTAACTCAATCTGTGATCAGATGATCACGCTTGCTTCGGCGGGCGCGTTTCGCATCTTGTTCGCACATAGGCTTTGTCGACACCTAAGGAAAGCAAAAGCGTGGCTCTGGGCTTCGAACCGGTATCGGGACGCATCACCGTTCAGGATGGCGTCTACCAGCAGCTTCGCCATGCCTTGATGGTCGGCAGTTTCGATCCAGGGCAGGTGCTGACCATAGCCTCGCTGGCGGAAGCGTTCGGCACCTCGAACATGCCGGTGCGCGAGGCGTTGCGACGGCTGGCGGCGGAGAACGCACTCGAGATCTCGCAGAACGGTTCGGCCTGCGTGCCGGTGGTGACGCGGGCGCGGCTCGACGACCTCTGCCGGGCCCGCCTCGCCGTAGAAGGGCTCGCCGCCGAGCTCGGCGGACCGCGCCTGACCGCTGCCGAGATCGCCTCGCTGCAAAGGGTTACCGACGACCAGCAGGCGATCGGCCGCGACGGCAGCATCTACGAGCTGATCGCCAAGAACCAGCAGTTCCACTTCACCATCTACCGCGCCTCCGGTTCCGACGTTCTGTTCCAGCTGATCGAGACGCTGTGGCTGCGCTTCGGCCCTTACATGCGGCTGTTGCCCAACCATGTCGCGCCGCTGATGCGCGCCGGCACCATGGAGCCCTCGGGCCGGCACGTCGCGATCATCGCGGCGCTGAAGGACAAGGACTTTGCCCGCGCCCGCGACGAAGTGGTGGCCGACATCACTGCGACCCAAGCGACCTTGCGCACGATCTGCCCGGACGTGCCGGAGCCCCGGCCGGTCGATTTCGCCGCCTTTGGCAGACCGTCCTGACATAGGTATGGCGGCGGGCCCGGCCGAACCGCCTGTCGCGCCCCCTACTGGACCAAGAGAACAGCCGGAATTTGAGGCGTTGATCCGTATTTCCGCAGCCGCGGCGATTGATCCCTATCCAGTTTTGTGATCACATGATCACAAGGGGCGAAAGACAGCAAATGTCCGGCTATTTTCTCTACCACTCGATCGGCACTTTCCCCGGCAAGGCCGAGCGGATGGCCGCCGCGCTGACTGAGTTTTCCGGTATCTGGTCGGCGGAGGATGACGGCCAATGGCCGGCCGCACTTGCCGCGCGCCAGCGTTTCATCGATGCCTGGACGCGGCTGATCGAGGCACCGCAAGGCACGCTGACCACGGCCGAGAATGTCACTGCCGCGCTCTACAGCCTGATCGGCGGCCTGCCGGCCGAGCGCCTGGCCGGAAAGCGGCTGCTGGTCGCCGCTGACTGTTTTCCGAGCCTGCATTTCCTGCTCGCCGGGCTTGCCGAACGTTTCGGCTTCAAGCTCGACAAGGTGCCGCTGCCGCCGGGCGAGAGTTGGGTGCGCGACGAGGATTTCATTGCCCGCTGGCAAGCGGATGTCGGGCTGGCACTGCTGACCTTCGTCACCTCGACGGCCTCGCATCGCTGCGATGTCGAGCGGCTTGCCGCGCATGGCCGCGCCATGGGGAGCGTCGTCGGCGTGGACGTCACGCAGGGCATCGGCGTGGCCCCGTTTTCGGTTGCCGCGACGCCGGTCGATTTCGTCGTCTCGACTTCGCTGAAATGGCTGTGCGGGTCCTCCGGCGCCGGCATATTGCAGGTCGCACCGGATCTTCTGGCGACGTGCCGGCCGGAGCTGCGCGGCTGGTTCAGCCAGCCGAACCCGTTCTCCTGGGATCTCGACGCCTTCACCTACGCCGACGACGCGCGCCGCTTCGACCACGGCACGCCGGCGATTCTCGCAAGCGTCGCCTCGCTGCCGGGGCTGGAATGGGTGGAACACACCGGCATCGATACGCTCCGCGCGCAGAATGCCGCGCTCGTCGAGCGCATCATCGGCGCCGCGCTGAAGAATGACTGGGAGGTCCGCTCGCCGCTCGACGCCAATGAGCGCGGCGGCAGCGTCATGCTCGGCCTGCCGCAGGGCGTCAACGCGTCCGAGGTCGTCGGGACCTTGCGCAAGAAGGAGCTCTACTGCGATGCGCGCGGCACGACGCTCAGGCTGTCGCCGGGCATGGTCACCACCGAAACGGCGGTCGAGGCGCTGATCGCGCAGTTGCAGGAGCATGTCGGTTCGCGGCGGCGCCGCGCATCCTGATTGCAGGCACCGCCTCGCCTGCGGCGCCCAGGAGTTGGGCGCCGAAAGGGGCGGATGAGGAACCGAACCAGAGGGAAGCAAGATGTTGAAACGTCTAGGACTGATTGGGGTGATCGTTGCCGCGGGCGTCGCCTTCGCGGCGCCGGCCTTCGCCGACAAGATCATGGTGGGCGCCTATCCGGCCAACCCGCCATGGGAATACAAGACCGATTCCGGCGGCTTCGAAGGTTTCGAGATCGACGTCGCCAACGACGTCGCCAAGCGCATTGGCGCCGATGTCGAATTCCAGGACCTCGGCTTCCAGGCGCTGTTCGCCGCGACGGCTTCGGGCCGTATCGACTTCGCCGTGTCCTCGATCTCGGTCACCAAGGAGCGGCTGCAGAACCAGGGCTTCACGCAAGCCTATTACGACAGCGACGGCACCATCGTCGGCAAGGCGGATTCAGCCATCAAGTCGCTCGACGACCTCAAGGGCAAGACCATCGGGGTCATCGCCGGCTCGACCGGCGAAGCCTACATGAAGGAAAATGCCGCCAAGCTCGGCGTCGCCGAGACCAAGAGCTACAACGCCCAGCAGGACCTTTTGCTCGATGTGCAGAATGGCCGCATCGACGGCGGCGCCGGCGAGCTGGCCGGCTTCCTGTTCGCCATCAAGCAGATGCCGGCGCTGAAGATCCTGGTGCGCATCCCGACGGGCGAGCGCTTCGCGATGATGACCAAGAAGGGCCATCCGCTGCTGGAGAAAGTCAACGACGCCATCAGCGAAATGAAAAAGGACGGCACTATGGCCGCGATCCACAAGAAGTGGTTCGGCGTCGATCCGGAAGCCGGCACCAGCACGATGACGCCTGGACCGATCCCGCAATAAGCCGGCTAATCAACGTCTTTGAAGGAGCGTGGGCGCCCGGCGCTCGTCATCTCCAATCCCTCAGGCCTGTGCGAAGCAGCAAGGTCTGGCGCTGCCTTCATGGTGAAGCGATGGAACTGATCGATACCTTCTTCAACTGGGGCATCCTGATCCGATCGTTTCCGATCCTCATCCGCGGGCTCGGCAACACCGTCCTGCTCGGCTGCGCCGCGATCGTCTTCGGCACCATTGCCGGGCTGGCGATCTGCCTGGTGCGGCTCTACGCGCCGAAGCCTCTGAGGCGGCTGGCGATCCTTTACATCGACATGTTCCGCGCGCTGCCGATCCTGGTGGTGCTGATCCTGATCTACTACGCCCTGCCCTTCATCGGCATCCGCCTGTCGTCCTTTGTGTCGGCAGCGCTTGCGCTGTCGCTGGTGCTTGCGGCCTTCACCGCGGAAGTCTGCCGCGCCGGAATCCAGAACATCCCGAAAGGCCAGTTCGAGGCGGCCGCCGCACTCGGCCTGCCGTTCTGGGTCGCCATGCGCAAGGTGGTCCTGCCGCAGGCGATCCGCGTCGTCATTCCACCGCTCACCAGCAATTGCGTCTCAGTGTTCAAGGACACCGCGCTCGCCTCGGTCGTGGCGATGCCCGACCTTCTGAAGCAGGCGACCGACGCGCAGGCGCTGATGGCCAACCCGACGCCGCTGATCGGCGCCGCGATCATCTATCTCGCCTTCCTGTGGCCGCTGGTGCGGCTGGTCGGCTACCTCGAAGAGCGCGGCAAGGCCCAGTCCGGCGCGCACTAATCCCCTTAGAATTTCATCGATCACCTGAAGGAGACTCCCGTGAACCAGCACCATGTTTCGAAAGCGCAGGATTCGAAAGCGCACGACGGGGCAGCTTCGTTTCCGGTCGAGAGGATCCGCGCCATGTTTCCTGCGCTCCGGCAGGCCGGCGAGTTCATCTTCATGGACAACGCCGCCGGCGCGCAGATCCCGCAAAGCGTGCTCGATGCGGTGACCAACCATCTGGTCGGACACAACGTCCAGCGCGGCGGCCGCTATGGCCGCAGCGTCACCGTCGACCAGTCGGTCGCGGACGCACGCGAAAGCGTGGCGCTGTTGATCAATGCCTACAGCCCATCGGAAATCTGCTTCGGCATGAACGCCACTTCGTTTATCCGCCTGGTCAGCCTCGGCATCGGCCAGATGCTTGCCAAAGACACAGATGGGGACCGTGACGAAATCATCATCACCGACATGGATCACGACGCCAACATCGCCACATGGCTGGCGCTGGAACAGGCCGGCGCCAAGTTCAAATGGTGGCGCATGCGCGAGGACGGCAACCTCCATGTCGACGACCTCAAGCCGCTGATGTCGGAGCGCACCCGTCTGGTCGCCTGCACGGTGACGGCACATTCGATCGGCTCGATCGTCGATGTCGCTTCCGTTGCCAGGATCGCGCATGCGGCGGGCGCCGAAGTGTTCCTCGACTGCGTGCATTACGGCCCGCACGGGCTGATCGACGTCCAGGCTTGGGACTGCGACTATCTGGTCTGCTCCGGCTACAAGAATTTCTCGCCGCATATGGGTTTCCTCTGGGGCCGCTTCGAAACGCTGAAGCGGCTGCCGACCTTCCGCGAGAATTTCATTCCCGACGAGCCGCCCTACAAGGTCGAAGCAGGCACCTTCATCTACGAGAACGTCTCCGGCATGGACGCTGCGGTCCGCTATCTGGAATCGGTCGGCCGCAATTTCTTAGTCCAGAACAACCGCGCGCGCCGCGACAACATCGTCGCCGGCATGAACGCCATCCGCGACTACGAATTGATGCTGGCGCGTGAGATGCTGAAGGTGCTGAAGGACTGCGGGGCGACGATCTACGGCGTCGCCGATGAGGCCCGCATCCACGAGCGCGTGCCGACCTTCTGCTTCAACATCGCCAAGCTCTCACCGCAGAGGATCGTCGAGGAAATGGCCGTGATGCAGATCGGCATCCGCGACGGCCACATGTATGCGCCGCGGCTGATGAAGCGTCTCAACCTGTCGATGGACAGCGGGGCAATCCGCGCCTCGCTGGTGCACTACAACACGGTGGAAGAGGTGCATCGCTTCGGCGAAGCGCTGCGGGCCATTATCGCGAAGTTGTCGTAGGCACTCGGACTCTTCGCAAGGGAAACTGGGGGCGCGACCACTTTCGCGTCGTCATCCTGGGGCGGAGCAAGGAGCGAAGCGACGCGGCGCAGACCCCAGGAAGACGAAAGATGTCAGGCGGCCTTTTTCTTCGCCAGCCTTGCCTTGATGCTCGCAACGTCCGCGCGCGGCGTCGCGGCGAACAGCGTCTTGGTGTAGGCGTGCTTGGGGTCCGAGAAGACCTCATCGCGCGAGCCGTATTCGACCGCCTCGCCGAAATACATCACCATCACTTCGTCGGCGATGTAGCGCACCACCGACAGGTCGTGGCTGATGAAGACGTAGGTCAGCTTGAACTCGTCCTGCAGGTCGGCAAGCAGATTGAGCACCTGCGCCTGCACCGAAAGGTCGAGCGCCGAGACAGGCTCGTCCAGCACAAGCAGGCTGGGATTGAGCATCAGCGCGCGGGCGATGGCGATGCGCTGGCGCTGGCCGCCCGAGAACATGTGCGGATAGCGGTTGTAGTGCTCCGGCCCGAGGCCGACCTTCTTCAGCATCTTCATCGCAAGATCGCGGCGTTCCTCGGCCGGCTTGTCGGTGTTGATGAGCAGCGGCTCGCCGAGCACGTCGCCAATCTTCTGGCGCGGATTGAGCGACCCGTAAGGGTTCTGGAAGACGATCTGCACCTTGCGGCGCATCTCCTTGGTCAGCCCGTCCCTGGCGATGTCGACCTTGTTGCCGTCGATGAGAAGCTCGCCGGCCGTCGCCGGGTCGATCAGCGTGATGATGCGGGCCAGCGTGGACTTGCCGCAGCCGCTCTCGCCGACGATCGCCAGCGTCTTGCCCTTCTCGACGCTGAAGGAGACGCCCTTCACCGCATGCACGGTGCGCGCGCCGCGGAACAGCCCGCCGCCGACATGATAGTCGCGCACGATGTTCTTGCCTTCGACGACCTTGGTCATGCGCCGGCTCCCGAGGGCGCCGGCTCGAACAGCATGTCGGAGACGGTTGGCAGCCGATCGCCGACGGCATTATCCGGCAGCGCCGAGAGCAGCGCGCGCGTGTAATTGCTCTTCGGCGATTCAAAGAGCGACAAGACGTCGGCCTCTTCCATCTTGCGGCCCTTGTACTGGACGATGACGCGGTCGGCGGTTTCAGCGACCACGCCCATGTTGTGGGTGATCATGATCAGGCCCATGCCGTATTTGGCCTGCAGCGAGACCAAGAGATCGAGGATCTGCTTCTGGATGGTGACGTCGAGCGCAGTGGTTGGCTCGTCGGCGATGAGCAGCTTCGGATTGCAGGCAATCGCCATTGCGATCATGACGCGCTGGCACTGGCCGCCCGACATCTGGTGCGGGAAGGAGTTCAGGCGCTCCGCCGGTTCGGGAATGCCGACCTGCTTCAACAGCTCGATGGCGCGCGCCCGGCGCTGCGCACGGTCCATGCCGAGATGGAAGCGCAGCACTTCCTCGATCTGGAAGCCTACGGTGAAGCAAGGATTGAGGCTGGCGACGGGCTCCTGGAAGATCATGGCGATGTCCTTGCCGATGATCTTGCGGCGCTCGGCCAGGCTGATCTTCAAGAGATCGCGGCCGCCAAACATCATGCGGTCGGCAGTGACGGTCGCCGTCCACGGCAGAAGGCCCATCACCGCCAGCATCGACACCGACTTGCCGGAGCCGGATTCGCCGACGATGGCGAGCACCTCGCGCTCGTCGACATGGAGCGAGACGCCATCGACGGCGCGGAACGGGCCGGACGCGGTCTGGAATTCGACGACGAGGTTCTGGATGTCGAGCAATGCCATCACGACCTCCTGAGCTTCGGATCGAGCGCGTCGCGCAGGCCGTCGCCGATCAGGTTGATGGCGAGCACGGTGATCAGGATGGCAAGACCCGGGAAGGTCACCACCCACCAGGCGCGCAGGATAAATTCGCGCGCCGAGGCGAGCATGGTGCCCCATTCCGGCGTCGGCGGCTGCGCGCCGAGACCGAGGAAGCCGAGCGCGGCCGCCTCGAGAATGGCGTTCGAGAAGGACAGCGTGCCCTGGACGATCAGCGGCGCCAGGCAGTTGGGCAGGATGGTCTTGAGCATCAGCCTCAGATGTCCGGCGCCGGCGACCTTCGCCGCCACGACATATTCGCGGCTCTTCTCAGCCATCACCGCAGCGCGCACCAGCCGCGCGAAATGCGGCTGCAGCACGAGCGAGATCGCCAGCATCGCATTGAACAGGCCGGGCCCGAGGATGGTCACCAGCACCAACGCCAGAAGCAGCGACGGGAAAGCGAGGATCAGGTCCATGACGCGCATGATCGCGACGTCGACCCAGCCGCGGAAATAGCCTGCCAGCAGGCCGAGCGTGATGCCGCCGGTTAGCGCAAGCGTGACCACGACCGCGCCGATGAGCAGCGAGAAGCGCGCGCCATAGAGCAGGCGCGAGAGGATGTCGCGGCCGACCGGATCGGTGCCAAGCAGATATTGGGTGGTGCCACCCGTCTGCCATGCCGGCGGCCTGAGGAACGCGGTCTTGTCCTGAACGTCCGGCGCGTAGGGCGCGAGCAGCGGTGCGAAGAGCGCCGCCAGCACCAAAAGAATGAAGACGACGAGGCCGATCACGGCGCCGCGGTTCACCGAGAAATAATGCCAGAAGGTCTTGAAGCCGGTCAGGCGATCCGGGCTGCCTGCGGCCATGGGGGCGATTTCGGTCGACTGGCTCATCACGCGGCCCTGATGCGCGGATTGATGACGGCATAGAGCACGTCGACGATGAGGTTCACGGCCATGACGATGAGCGCGATCAAAAGCAGACCTGACTGCACGACGACATAGTCGCGCTTGAAGATGGAGTCGACCATCCATTTGCCGATGCCCGGCCAGGCGAAGATGGTTTCGGTGAGAATGGCGCCGGCAAGCAGCGTGCCGACCTGCAGGCCGATGGTGGTGACGACCGGGATCAGCGCGTTGCGCAGGGCGTGCACGCCGATGACGCGGGCGGCCGAGAGCCCCTTGGCGCGCGCGGTGCGGACATAGTCCTCGCCCAGCACCTCGAGCATGGCCGAGCGCGTCTGGCGAGCGATCACCGCCAGCGGAATGGTGCCGAGCACGATCGCTGGCAGGACGAGATGGCTGAGCGCCGAACGAAATGCATCCCACTTGCCGTAGAGGAGACTGTCGATGGTCATGAAGCCGGTGATCGGCCTCAGGAAGAACTGCAGGCCCATGCGGCCGGAAACCGGCGTCCAGCCAAGATAGCCGGAGAAGAAGATGATAAGCAGCAGGCCCCACCAGAAGATCGGCATGGAATAGCCGACGAGCGCGGTGCCCATCAGCGACTGATCGAACCACGAACCGCGCTTGACGGCCGCGAATATGCCGGCCGGGATGCCGATCACCATGGCGAAGATCATGGCGAAGAAGGACAGTTCCAGCGTGGCCGGAAAGAGCGTCTTGAACTCCTGGAGAACCGGGCGCTTCGACGAAATGGAGACGCCGAAATCGCCGGTGGCGACCTCGCCGACATAGCGCGCATACTGCTCCCAGATCGGCAGGTTGTAGCCGAACTGTTCCTTGAGCTCTTCGTAGCGCGCGGGGGTGACGCCATGCTCGCCGGCCATGGCCAGGATCGGATCGCCGGGCAGCAGCCGGACGAAGGCGAAGGCACAGATGGTGATGCCGACGAGGGTCGGGATCAGGAGGGCGATTTTATTGAGAAGATATCTGAGCATCGTCAAATGGAATGGGGCGGCGCTAAAATGGCGCCGCCCCGTTCGCAATATTACTCGGCCTTGTCAACGCCGTCGAAGCGATGAATGCCGAGCGGGTCCATCTTGAAGCCGCTGACGTTGTTGCGGACAACGGCATAGACCTGGCTGTGGGCCAGCAGGAAGGCGGGCGCCTGCTTGGCGAAGATCTCCTGCGCCTGCTCATAGAGCTTGGTGCGCTCGCCCTGGTCGCTGGTCTTCTTGGCCTTCTGGATCAGGTCCTCGAAGTCCTTGTCGCACCAGCTGGAGTAGTTCGAGACGCCGATGGCCGAGCAAGCGAAGAGGGTGGCGAAGAAGTTGTCCGGATCGCCATTGTCGCCGGTCCAGCCGATCTGGAAGGCGCCGGGACGCTCCTTCTTCTTGCCTTCCTCGCGATACTTGGTCCACTCGTAGTTGACGATCTCGGCCTTGACGCCGACCTTGGCCCAATCGGCCTGGATCAGCTCAGCCGCGCGCTGGAAGTTCGGGTTGTATGGACGAACGCGGTCGGAAGCCCAGAGCTGGATTTCCTTCAGCCCGGCATCGGCCAGCACCTTCTTGGCCGCTTCCGGATCATAGGAATCGAACTTCACGGCCTTGTTCCACGACCACATGGTCGGCGGGATCAGGTTCTGGGCCGGCGTGGCGCCTGCATCCTGGAACAGCGACTTGATCAGGGCTTCCCGGTCGATCGCCTGGTTGAGCGCATGACGGACCTCGGGCTTGTCGAGCGGCGGGATCGTCGTGTTGTAGCTCATGTAGCCGATGTTGAGGCCGGCTTGGTCCATCAGGGTCACGTCCTTGTTGGCCTTGATGGTGGCGATGTCGGCCGGGTTCGGATAGGGAGCCACATCGCATTCGCCGGCCAGCACCTTCTGGATGCGGGCGGTCGCGTCAGGAGTGATCGCGAAGACGAGATCGTCGATCTTCTCCTTGCCCTTGAAGTAGTCTGGGTTCGCCGCATAGCGGATGACCGAATCCAGCTGATAGTCGACGAACTGGAACGGGCCGGTGCCGATCGGCTTGGTCGAGAAGTCGGCCATCTTGCCGTCCTTCTCGAGCTGGTCGGCATATTCCTTCGACACGATCGAGGCGAAGTCCATGCCGAGATTGGCCAGCATCGGCGCGTTCGGCTCGGTCAGCGTCAGCTTGACGGTGAGGTCGTCGACCTTTTCCCACTTGGCGACGTATTTCGGCATGTCCATGCCGGTGTAGTAGTCCCAGGTCAGGTTCGGCAGATACTTCTCGCCGTTCCATGGATTCTGCTTGTTGAACTGACGGTCGAAGGAGAAGACGACGTCGTCGGCATTGAGGTCGCGGGTCGGCTTGAAATAGTCGGTGGTCTGGAACTTCACGCCCGGATGCAGGTGGAAAGTATAGACCAGGCCGTCGTCGGAGATTTCCCATTTGTCGGCGAGGCCGGGCTCGATCTCGGTGCCGCCATGCTTGAACTCGACCAGGCGCGAATAGACCGTGCGCGACGAGGCGTCGAAGTCGTTGCCGCCCGTCGTCGTACCCGGGTCGAAATTAGCCGGCGACGCTTCCGAGCAATAGACAAGCGTCTTTGCATTGGCCATGCCACCCAGGACGCTTGCAGCCAGCAACGCGGCTGCAAAAGTCATTGTCTTTTTCATTGAGCACTCCCTGATGTTCTTCCAAGCCCCTCTATCAGGCTCGCGAAGCGCGCATATAAGCACCGTTTTTGGGGCTTTGGAACACCCCGTTTGCGTACCCCACGGTAAGCAGGAAAAGAATCCGTATTTTCCTCAAATATCGGAAAAAATTAGCAGAATTTTTCGCTCACGACATTGTTAACGACCGCATTTTTTTATTGATTGGCCGTCTCCCGAAATCAGGACGAGGAGCACCCTGCTTGCGATCCTGGTCCTTGTCGGCACGCGCTTCAGGGAGCGGTCGGCGAAGGGATTTCGGCGGCAAATCTTTCCGCCGCTGCCGCTGGGGCAAGACTTGCACCGCCGCTGATAGAGGCAATACATAGGCGTCATGCCGGATTTCTTGGGAATCCGCGATCGGCGACAGCGGAGGACGTTTCCGGTATCGGAAGCGAGCGCGGCGCGAGGCAGCAGAACCAGGGACACCAGGGAGGGATTTGGTGGCAAAAGCAGCAAAGACGACGCCCCCGGCGAAGGCAAAAGCCAAGGCCGCGACCGGCAATGCCGGCGCGCCCAAGGCTTCACATTCCAAGACCGCTTCACCCGCCAAGACGTCTTCACCTGCAAAGGCCACTTCCAAGCCGAAGGCCGCTGCCGCTCCGAAAAAGACGAGCCCCAAACCCGCCGCCAAGGCTGCAACCGCAAAGACCGACAAGCCTGCGGCCGCGAAGCCGGCCCCGACGCAGGCCAAGCGTTTGCCGAAGGCGATCACCGAGCTCACGGCCGGATTGCCGGAAAAGCCGTGGCTGAAAAACTATCCGAAGAACATGCCGGCCGAGATCGGCCCGCTCTCCCACAATTCGATCGGCGACTTCCTCGTCGGCGCCTGCAAGCAGTTCTCCGGCCGGCCCGCATATGTGTGCATGGGCAAGTCGATCTCCTACGCCGACCTCGAGCGGCTTTCGGCGGCCTTCGGCGCCTATCTGCAGTCGAAAGGCTTGGAGAAAGGCGCGCGCGTGGCGCTGATGATGCCGAACGTGCTGCAATATCCGGTGGCGATGATGGCGGTGCTTCGCGCCGGCTTCACGGTGGTAAACATCAATCCGCTCTACACGCCGCGCGAGCTCGAGCATCAGCTCAAGGATTCCGGCGCGCAGGCCATCGTCATACTGGAAAACTTCGCCAACACGCTACAGACGGTGATCGCCCGGACGCCGGTCAGGCATGTGGTGGTGGCGGCGATGGGCGACATGCTTGGCGGGCTGAAGGGAGCGATCGTCAACCTCGTCGTGCGGCGGGTCAAGAAGATGGTTCCGGCCTGGTCGCTGCCCGGCCACGTCAAATTCAATGCCGCGCTGAAGGCCGGCGCGGGCCTCACCTTCAGACCGGCAACGGTCTCGAGCGACGATATCGCCTTCCTGCAATATACCGGCGGCACGACCGGCGTCTCGAAGGGCGCGACGCTCCTTCACCGGAACGTGCTCTCCAACGTGGCGCAGAATTCGCTCTGGGTAGAGGACGCCTATACGGTCAAGCCGAAGCCCGCGCATCTCAACTTTGTCTGCGCGCTGCCGCTCTACCACATCTTCGCGCTGACGGTGAACGCGCTGATGGGCATGCAGCAGGGCGCGCAGAACGTGCTCATCCCGAACCCGCGCGACATTCCGGGCTTCGTCAAGGAACTGCAGAAAAACCCGGTGCACATCTTCCCCGGCCTCAACACGCTGTTCAACGCGCTGCTCAACAATGAGGACTTCCGCAAGCTCGACTTCAAGCCGCTGATCCTGACGCTTGGCGGCGGCATGGCGGTGCAGAGAGGCGTGGCCGAGCGCTGGAAGACGCTGACCGGCTGTCCGGTGAGCGAAGGCTACGGGCTTTCCGAAACCTCGCCGGTGGCGACCGCCAACAAATTCAGCTCCAGCGAATTCACCGGCACGATCGGCCTGCCGCTGCCTTCGACCGAGATCGCCATCCGCGACGACGACGGCAACAACGTGCCGCTCGGCGAAGTGGGCGAGATCTGCATCCGCGGGCCGCAGGTGATGGCCGGCTACTGGAACCGGCCGGACGAGACCGCCAAGGTGATGACCGAGGACGGGTTCTTCAAGTCGGGCGACATGGGCTTCATGGACGAGCGCGGCTATACCAAGATCGTCGACCGCAAGAAGGACATGATCCTGGTCTCCGGCTTCAACGTCTATCCGAACGAGCTGGAAGAGGTCGTGGCGCAGCATCCCGGCGTGCTCGAGGTGGCGGCGATCGGCGTGCCGGACGAGCATTCCGGCGAGGTGCCGAAGCTGTTCGTGGTCAGGAAGGATCCGGCGCTCACCGTCGAGGCGCTGACCGCCTATTGCCGCGAGAACCTGACCGGCTACAAACGGCCAAGATACATCGAATTCCGCACCGAGCTGCCGAAGACGCCGGTCGGCAAGATCCTGCGGCGCGCGTTGCGGGAGTAGACTTGAGCGAAAATGTTGCCGGCCTGACGCCAGAGCGTCGCGGTGGCCTCGATCCCGCGGAATTCATCAAGGCGAACATGCGGCTTTTGCCGGTGCCGTCGCTGCCTGAAATCCGCCTCTATACCGCCCATCCCGGCAGCGGGCTGAGACGGCTACTGGAACCCGATGATGAGGCCGACGAAGGCACGGCCGAGCCACAGCCGCCCTTCTGGGCTTATGCCTGGGCGGGCGGGGCAGTGCTGGCGCGCTACATTCTCGACCGGTCCTCGACCGTTGCCGGCCGCCGCGTGCTCGACCTCGGCGCCGGCTCCGGCCTTGTCGGCATCGCCGCGGCACTCGCAGGAGCAAGCGAGGTGATCGCGGCGGAAATCGACCGCAACGGCGTCGTCGCGCTCGGCCTCAACGCGGCGGCCAACGGCGTCGCCGTCACCATAATCGGCGAGGACATCACCGCCGGTCCGCCGCCTGCCGTCGATCTGGTGCTCGCCGGCGACGTTTTCTATGGGCAGGCGGTGGCAAGGCGGGTCATCCCCTTCCTCGACCGGTGCCTCGCCGCCGGCATCGAGGTGCTGGTCGGCGACCCCGGCCGCGCCTGGCTGCCCGGGCCGCGGCTTCGCCTGCTTGGCGAGTATCAGGTGCCTGATGTCGGCGGCGGCGCGCCGAAGCCGAGCGGAGTGTTTGCCTTTGTGCCCAACAATCGCTGAGGCCAAGTTCAAAACCGATCGCTGACCGATTTTCGACCCTTTGCAGACGGAGCTGCCGGAGCTATTGTCCGGCGGCGGGATCAAAGGCTGTAAAGCGTCCGGATAAATGGCGCATCGCCTTGCCGTACAAAGTCTCAACCTTCGTAGTCGATTGACATAGCAGCTTTGCGAGCTGCGCTTGAGCTTGATCAACACGCCTGCACACATAGACCCAGAACTGTTTTCCAAGTTTCGTTTGCCCAGTCGAGGTTCCGGCAATCCCGACCCTATGACCAACCCTGTCTGGACATGGGCAGTTGAGCGCCGTCTCACCGGCCACCGTTTGAATAAAGCGTTCGGCGGCCCATATTCCAAGGATGTAGGGCCGTGCTGGAGCTTCCACCGTTACGGTCGCACTGAAACAAACCTGCCAGACGGTCGCCTTGTCAGGATCGGCGGCGAATATGAAGATTGGTACGACCCAGATTTTTACATCTACAATGATGTGATTGTGACTGATGCCGCGGGTCGCACCGAGATTTTCGGTTACTCGGATAAGGTCTTTCCACCCACCGATTTCCACACGGCAAATCTCGTTGACGACCGTATAATTATAATCGGGAACCTGTCTTATCCGTTTGTTCGGGCACACAAGGTGCAAGTGCTCGCATTGGACCCGACAAGCTATCGCATGGACCGCTTCGACACGACCGGCGAGGCTCCGCCATGGATTCACAACCACTCTGCGGAACTGGTGGAAAATGGTGGCGCGATCCTGGTTCGCGGCGGGCTCTTGTGTGGGCCGCAGTGGCCTGCATTGATCGAAAACATCGACGATTGGCGCCTAGACATCCAAACGGGCTACTGGGAACGCCTGACCAGGCGTCTCTGGCCGCGATTTGCATTCGTTCGCGCCGATGGCATGCCTAATCATCTCTATTGGCTGCGCAGGCTTCTTGAGGATCGTGTCAGCGGCAGGAGCGAGGACAAACGCGGTTTTCGAGCCGAACGCCTTCGCGATCTCGGTGCCAACCCGCGACTGGATTTGCTCGAGACGTTGTACACGCCCGACATACCTCACTCGAAGATTACGGACGAGCATCGTGTCCATCGCCTGTGCGTCGAGGGCGGCACCGTGCGCTATGTTGAGGGAAGTGGCGACATAAAGCTCACGGTGGAAGGTATCCTTCCCAGTCAGACGGTGGAGATAATCCGTTTGGACCTGCTGACCAAACTGGAGGCCATTGAGAATGCGACGATCGACTGTACCCGCATGGCAGTCCGATAGTTCCGAGGCGTCCAGTGCCGTTGGTCCTTAGATTGTCTCCTTAACCCGCGCCGACAGGAAATCCGGCAGGTCGGCGACCGAGTCCAGGATGACGTCGGCCATCGGCGACAGCGAGTCGCGCGTGCCGGTACCGGAAAGCACGCCGATCGCCAGTCCGCAGCCGCCGGCGCGCGCCATTTCGAGATCGTGGCGATTGTCGCCGACCATGGCGATCTCGCCGGGCTTCAGCCCCGTCAGATCGCAGAACGCGACGACGGTATCGGGCGCCGGCTTCGGGTTCGCCACCGCATCATAGCCGAAGGCGGCGTCGAAGAGCTGCGCGACACCGAGCGTGGCGAGCGTCTTCTCGGCGCCGCTGGTGGAATCGTTGGTGGCGACGCCCAGCCGGAAGGATCGCTTGTGCAGGGCCCGCAGCGACTCGACGATGCCGGGCAGCGCGACCGCCATAGCCGAGCCCTGCACCGAGGTGATCTCGTTGAAGCGGGAGACGGCCAGCATCTGGTCCTCGTCTGACAGGCGCGGGAACCAGAGCTCGACGACATCCATATTCGAGCCGGAAGCAAAGATCGAATCGGGCTTGAAGCGCTTGCTGGCGAAATCGAAACCCGCCGCAGCGAGCAACCTGTCCGCCTTCCAGCGATCGCCCTCGGCGGCGTCCATGGCCATGAAATCGGCAATGCCGAGCCATGTTGCGTTAAAGTCGACAAGCGTGCCGTCCTTGTCGAACAGAATGCCCTTGATATCCGCCAAACCTTTTACTCCGCGCCGCGCAATTGGTGGATATGAGCCACCAATCCGGCAGTCGAGGCGTCGCGTTTTGCGGCAGTCTCCTTGCCTTCCACGACAGGCAGCAGGCCTGTCGCCAATTCCTTGCCGAGTTCGACACCCCATTGGTCGAACGAGTTGATGTTGAACAGCGTGCCCTCGACGAAGACGCGGTGCTCGTAGAGCGCGATCAGGCGACCGAGCGTGCGCGGATCGAGCTTCCGATAGAGGATGGTGAGCGAGGGACGGTTGCCCGAGAAGACACGGTGCGGCGCGATGCGGTCGACATCGGCCGGCTTCATGCCCTTGGCCAGCATCTGCGAGCGCGCCTCTTCCAGCGTGCGGCCCTTCATGAAGGCCTCCGACTGCGCCAGGCAGTTGGCAAGCAGGAGGTCGTGGTGGTTCTTCAACTCGGGTTCATGGCCTATCGCGGCGGCGAGAAACTCCACCGGGATGACATCGGTGCCCTGGTGCAAAAGCTGGAAGAAAGCATGCTGGCCGTTGGTGCCGGGCTCGCCCCAGACCAGCGGGCCGGTTGGCGTGGTCACCACGCCGCCGTCCAGGGTCACGCTCTTGCCGTTCGATTCCATGTCGAGCTGCTGCAGATAGGCCGGCAGGCGCGACAGGCGCTGATCGTAGGGAATGACGGCGCGTGCCGGATATTTGCAGACGACCCGGTGCCACCAGCCGATCAGCCCCAGCAATGCCGGCAGGTTCTTCTGCAGGGGTGCTGAGCGGAAATGCTCGTCCATCTCATGCGCGCCGTCGAGGAAGGCGCGGAAGTTGCGTGGGCCGATGGCGATCATCACCGGCAGGCCGATGGCGCTCCAGACCGAGTAGCGGCCGCCGACCCAGTCCCAGAAGCCGAAGACCCTGTCCTTTTCGATACCAAACTTCGCCACCAAATCGAGCGCGGTCGAGACGGCGGCGAAATGCTTGCCGATTGCCTCCTTGCCCAGCGCCTTTTCCACCCATTTGCGCGCCGTCTCGGCATTGGTCATCGTCTCGACCGTAGTGAAGGTCTTGGAAGCGACGATGAACAGCGTCGTCTCGGGCGAAAGACCCTTCAGCGTGTCGTGGATGTGGGCACCGTCGACATTGGAGACGTAGTGCGCGCGCGGCCCGTCATGATAGGGCGCCAGCGCCAGCGTCACCATCGCCGGTCCGAGATCCGAGCCGCCGATGCCGATGTTGACGATGTCGGTGATCTTCTTGCCGGTGGCGCCGGCCGCCTTGCCCGAGCGGATGGCATCGGCGAAGACGCCCATGGCGTCGAGCACCGCAATCACCTCGGCCTTGGTGTCCTGGCCATCGACCACGACACCCTTGCCGGTCAGGTTGCGCAGCGCCGTGTGCAGCACGGCGCGGTCTTCGGTGACGTTGATTTTCCTGCCTTCGAACATCGCGGTGCGACGTCCCGCGAGATCGGCGGCGCCGGCGAGCTTCTCCAGCATTGCCATGGTGTCGGCGTCGACCGCGCATTTCGACCAGTCGAGCAGAAGATCGCCACCGGTGGCGGAAAACCTTTCGAAGCGCTTGGGATCGGCGGCGAAGGCCTCGCGCATGGTGCCCTTTGCTGCCGCGCGCTGATCACGCAACGCGGCAAGTTGCTTGTCGAAGGCTGACTGATCCACTGGCGGGCTCCTGGCGGGTTTTTAGACCATTTTAACAGGCCGGATGTTTCCGGCGCGTGTCGGCGCGTCATTCTATTGAGCCGATTTCGATTTATTCAAGCGCGGCGATGCCGCAGCGCATCACGCTTTGATGATGCGCTGCAATACAGTTTCGGGGGGCGATGGATCACTTTCGTGACCAATGGATCACTGGCATAAATCCCAGCGATCAGAAAAATTGATTGGCGCAACCCCTTGTGCCACCCCTACACTCGACTGGTCAGCGATCAGAAAAATTGATTGGCGCAACCCCTTGTGCCACCCCTACACTCGACTGGTCCAGCCAAGTGAAAACAGCTGGCCATCCGAGGAAGATTTCCCATGCCACAGCGCAATGACACGGCCATATGGTCCGGCCTGTTCCGGATTTCGGCCGAATCCGGACAAACCCTCCAGGCTCAGATCCGCCAGGCGATCGTCGCAGCCATCCTCGACCGACAAATCGCCGCTTCGATGCCGCTGCCGTCCTGCCGGATTCTGGCGGAAAAACTCGGGGTTGCCCGCGGCACGGTGGTGCTTGCCTTCCAGCAGCTGGTCGACCAAGGCTTCCTGGTGGCACGCGAGCGGCGCGGCCATTTCGTCAACCCTGACGTGCTGGCCACACCCGCCAAGCCGCACCAGAAGGCGCCCGACCAGCAGAACGAGATCGACTGGAAGGCACGCCGGCAGATCGCCGCCAGCGACATGCCGCCGCCGGCCAAGCACGACAACTGGATCAAGTCCTCCTATCCCTTCGTCTATGGCCAGTTCGACCCGGCGCTGTTCCCGACCGCCGAATGGCGCGAGTGCAACCGCATGGCGCTCGCGGTGTTGGAGATCCGCAACTGGGCGTCCGACATGGTGGACCGCGACGATCCGCTGCTGATCGAGCAGATCCAGGCCCGGCTTTTGCCGCGCCGCGGCATCTTCGCCAATCCGGACGAGATCATCGTGACGCTGGGCGCGCAGAACGCGCTCTACATGCTCGCCTCGCTGCTGATGACCAAGGGCTCCAAGGTGGCGATGGAAGACCCCGGCTATCCGGATGCCCGCTCGATCTTCCGGCTGGCCGGCGCCGATATCCAGCCGGTTCCGGTCGACCAGTCGGGCATCGTGACCTCGGCAATCCCGAGCGATTCCGGCTTTGTCTTCGTTACCCCCAGCCACCATTGCCCGACGATGGTGCCGCTGTCGGCGGAGCGGCGGCAGGATCTTCTGGCGCGGGCCAATCGCAACAATCAGATCATCATCGAGGACGGCTATGACAGCCAGCTTCTCGACGAGGCGCCGCAGCAGGCGCTGAAGAGCCTCGACCGCTCCGGCCGCGTCGTCTATGTCGGCTCGATGTCGAAGACGCTGGCTCCGGGCTTGCGGCTTGGCTATATCGTGGCCTCGGCCGGGCTGATCGCCGAGCTTCGCGCGCTCCGCCGCTTCATGCTGAGACACCCGCCGGCGAACAACCAGCGCGCGGTGGCGCTGTTCCTGTCGCTCGGCCATCACGAGGCGCTGGTGCGCAGGCTCTCCGCCGCCTTCGACGAGCGGCGCAAGCGTCTGGTCCATGCGATTTCCGCTTTCCTGCCGGAGTGGCGCTCGACCGACTCGGCGGGCGGCACATCGCTCTGGCTGGAAGGGCCGCGCGGCACCGATTCACGAGGGCTTGCCGAAGCGGCCGCGTCGCGAAGCGTCATCATCGAACCCGGCGACCGGTTCTTCGACCGCAGCGAAAAGCCCTCTCGTTTCATGCGTTTGGGCATCTCCTCGATCTCGCTGCAGCACATCGAGCCCGGCATCCGCGAGCTCGCCACCGCAGCCGGCCGCAGGCCCGCAGCAGCCTGACCGCCGACGGATCATGAAAGGGAGCCGGCCCGCGCCGGCTCCCTTTTGCTTTGGCACCACCTCTCTCCCTGCTTTAGCACCCTGGCATATTCGACGGGACAGACTGGCTCATAGGCTGTACCAATGCCGGCGGCATAGTCGAGGCACAAAGGGGACGAGGCAGGCCGATGGTGGACCAACCGCCACGCATCCTGCCCCTGAAAAGCTAAAGGTGGAGTGCTTTCCATGTCAGTGGCTCTTGAGAAGCAGGAAGCGTCGTCGGACCAGCGTTCGCGGCGGTCCGGCGGGCGCGAAGCGCGCCGCGCGATGCGGGCGGCGCCGCTCGCGGACGACATCCGTCCGGTGCGGCCAGGCCTCGAAGGCGGCAGCTACGGGCCATTGAGCCAGGACGACCGCGAGCGCATCCATGAGGCGGTGCTGACGCTTCTGGAGACGGTCGGCTTCGCCAATGCCATCCCCTCCTGCATCGAGGCGCTGACCAGGATCGGCGGTACCTATGGCGACGACGGGCGCATCCGCCTGCCGCGGGCGCTGGTGCTCGACACGATCAAGAAGGCCGCGCGCCACTTCACGCTCTACGGCCAGGACGCCAAGCACGACATGCTGATCCAGGGCAAGCGCGTGCATTACGGCACGGCGGGCGCCGCGGTGCATCTGGTCGATGTCGAGAAGCGCGAATACCGCGAATCGCAGCTGCAGGACATCTACGACGCCGCCCGCCTGGTCGATGGGCTCGACAACATCCATTTCTTCCAGCGCACCATGGTGCCGCGCGACATTCCCGATCCGCTCGAGATGGACTTCAACACGCTCTATGCCTGCGTGATGGGGACATCGAAGCATGTCGGCACCTCGTTCACCGTGCGCGAGAACGTCAAGCCGGCGCTGGATATGCTCTATGCGATCGCCGGCGGCGAGGAGAATTTCCGGGCGCGGCCTTTCGTGTCCAACTCGAACTGCTTCGTCGTGCCGCCGATGAAGTTCGCCGAGGACGCCTGCGGCGTGCTCGAAGCCTGCGTCGAGGGCGGCATTCCGATCCTGCTCTTGTCGGCCGGCCAGGCCGGCGCCACGGCTCCCGCCGCGATTGCCGGCGCCGTCGTGCAGGCGGTGGCCGAAGTGCTGATGGGCCTCGTCTACGTCAACGCGATAAAACCCGGCCATCCGGCGATCTTCGGCACCTGGCCGTTCGTCTCCGACCTCAGGACCGGCGCCATGTCCGGCGGCTCGGCAGAGCAGGCGGTGCTGACCGCGGCTTGCGCGCAGATGGCGCAATATTACGACCTGCCGGGCGGCTCGGCCGCCGGCATGACGGACTCGAAGCTGCCCGACATCCAGTCCGGTTACGAGAAGGGCATCACCAATGTGATGGCGGGTCTGTCCGGCCTCAACCTGGTCTATGAATCGGCCGGCATGCATGCTTCGCTGCTCGGCTTCTGCCTCGAGAGCCTGATCATCGACAACGACATGCTCGGCCACTGCCTGCGCTGCGTGCGTGGCATCGAGGTCACCGACGATGCGCTGTCGATCGACACCATCGCCGACGTCTGCCTCAAAGGACCGGGCCACTATCTCGGCAATGAGCAGACGCTGAAGCTGATGCAGACCGAATATTTCTATCCCGCTGTCGGCGACCGCTTCTCGCCGAAGGAGTGGAACGAGAAAGGCCGGCCCGACATATTGCAGCGGGCGATCGCCGAGAAGAAGCGCGTGCTGGCCGAACGCTTCCCGCGGCACGTATCGCGGCTCGTCGACGACAAGCTGCGCGCCCGTTTCGGCGAGATGATCAAGCTGCCGCGCAACAAGATGGGCGGCTAATATTCAGGTGAGGCCGGTCTGCAAACGTCATTTTTCTGCGCTTCCGGTGCTCACGTACTTCAAGTACGCTCCGCTCCGGTTCTCGGAAAATACCGTTTTCGACTCGCCCTGACCTGAATCTCAAGCATCCTACTCCGCGCTCAGTCCGTAGCGCTCGACGACTTCGGCGTTGATCAGCTTGGCGTGCAGCGTCATCAGCACGATCTGCGCATCAAAGCTGTCGCCGGCTTCGAGCGCGGCCTCGATGCGGCGCTCGGCTTCCAGCGTCAGCTCCCTGCCATTGGCTTGCTCGAAGGTTTCAGGCCCGGCGATGCAATAGCCGCAGAGTTGCGCCACCGACGCATAGGCCTCGGGCGGCGGCTCGTCCGGCCAGCAGTCGTTCATCAGGTTGACGATGGTAAGTTTCACGCCCTCGGGCACCAGCGCCGGATGCAGATCGGCCTGGCGCAGCGCGTCGTCCAGTTGGCGCAGCTCGCCCGAGCGGCCAAACATGCCGAGGAAGCCGAGGGAAGAGCGCCGCTTGGCCATGATGGTCCTGTGTCCTCAACCAGCCGGTATAGGGCCTATCTGGATGCGCCGTGCGGCTGAAACAAGGGCATAAGAAAGGGCGGCCCGCGCTTCGCGAGCCGCCCTTTGATTCCCGAAGCAAGAGCTCAGTGATTGTCGCGCGGCACACCGCTGGTGTGGGCGACGTCCTGGTACTTAACCGCCGGCTTCAGCACCATGCCGGCCGAGAACTGGTCGACCATGCCGCGCTGGATCTCCTGCCACGGCGTCTGATGCTTGGGATAGTGATAGCCGCCGTTGCCCTGCAGTTCGGCCCGCCGCCTGGCGATCTCCTCGTCGCTGACAAGGATGTTGGCCGTGCCCTTCCTGAGGTCGATGCGGACGCGGTCGCCGGTCTTGAGCAGCGCCAGGCCACCGCCGATTGCGGCTTCCGGCGAAGCGTTGAGGATCGACGGCGAGCCGGACGTGCCGGACTGACGGCCGTCGCCGATGCAGGCCAGCGAATGGATGCCCTTCTTGATGAGGTAGGCCGGCGGCTGCATGTTGACCACCTCGGCGCCGCCCGGATAACCGACCGGGCCGGCGCCGCGCATGAACAGGATCGTGTGCTCGTCGATGCCTTGCGCCGGATCGTCGATGCGGGCGTGGTATTCCTCCGGACCGTCGAAGACCATGGCGTTGCCCTCGAAAGCTTCCGGATCGTTCGGATTGGAGAGGTAGCGCTCGCGGAATTCGGGCGAGATACCGCTGGTCTTCATGATAGCGGAATCGAACAGATTGCCCTTGAGGTTGATGAAGCCGGCATTGGCCTTGAGCGGCTCGTCGAGGCTGCGGATCACTTCGCGATTCTCGTTGGCGGCATCGCGGCAGTTTTCGCCCATCGTCTTGCCGTTGACGGTGATCGCGTCGGGATGCGGGAGCACGCCGCCCTTCATCAGCTCGGCGACAACCGCCGGCACGCCGCCGGCGTGGTGATAGTCCTCGCCGAGATACTCGCCTGTCGGCTGCAGATTGACCAGGAGCGGTACGTTGAGGCCGACATTCTGCCAGTCGTCATTGTCGAGCGGCACGCCGAGATGACGGGCAATGGCGTTGAGGTGGATCGGTGCGTTGGTCGAGCCGCCGATCGCCGAATTGACGACGATGGCGTTCTCGAAGGCCTTGCGGGTCATGATGTCGGAGGGCTTCAGGTCCTCATGCACCATGTCGACGATGCGCTTGCCCGTCTCGTAGGCGATCTGGCCGCGCTCGCGATAGGGCGCGGGTATGGCGGCCGAGCCCGGCAGCTGCATGCCGAGCGCCTCGGCCAGCGAATTCATGGTGGTGGCGGTGCCCATGGTGTTGCAATAGCCGGTCGACGGCGCCGAGGACGCAACGATGTCCATGAACTCGTCATAGTCGATCTCGCCGGCCGACAGGCGCTGGCGCGACTCCCAGACGATGGTGCCGGAACCCGTGCGCTTGCCCTTGTGCCAGCCATTGAGCATCGGGCCGACCGAAAGCGCGATCGCCGGAATGTTGACGGTGGCCGCCGCCATCAGCAACGCAGGCGTGGTCTTGTCGCAGCCGATGGTGAGCACCACGCCGTCGAGCGGATAGCCGTAGAGCACCTCGACAAGGCTGAGATAGGCGAGGTTGCGGTCGAGCGCGGCGGTCGGGCGCTTGCCGGTTTCCTGGATCGGATGGCACGGGAACTCGAACGGAATGCCGCCCATCGACACGATGCCTTCGCGCACGCGCTTGGCGAGCTCGAGGTGGTGCCGGTTGCAGGGCGAAAGGTCGGAGCCCGTCTGGGCGATGCCGATCAGCGGCTTGCCCGACATCAGCTCGGCGCGCGTCAGCCCGTAATTGAGGTAACGCTCGAGATAGAGCGCCGTCATGCCCGGATTGTCGGGATTGTCGAACCACTCCTGCGAGCGAAATTTCTTCTTCTTGGTGGGGGCGCCTGCCATGGTGGTCTCCGTATTTGTATGACAAATCGATATGACAACGCGCGGAAGCAGGCAAGAGGTTCAAGCGCCGCGACCCCGCACTTTGGTGCGATAGACAGATAAAGGGCCGCGCGCTAGGACCAATCGACATCGGCAATCGGGAGGTCTTGATGGCTTTGATGATCGAAGGCGAGGAGCGGATCGCCGCACCCGTCGCGAAAGTGTGGGAAGCGCTCAACGATCCGGACATCCTCAAGCAGGCGATCCCCGGCTGCCAGAGCCTGGAAAAGAAATCGGACACCGAGATGACCGCGACGGTGGTGCTCAAGATCGGGCCGATCAAGGCGACTTTCAACGGCGAAGTGACGCTGAAGAACCTCAAGCCGCCGCATTCCTATACGATCCAGGGCGAAGGCAAAGGTGGCGTCGCCGGCTTCGCCAAGGGCGGCGCCGATGTGACGCTGACCGCCGACGGTGCGGACACGACGGTGCTCAAATACGCCGCCAAGGCGGATGTCGGCGGCAAGATCGCACAGCTCGGCAGCCGGCTGATCCAATCGACTTCGAAGAAGCTGGCCGGTCAGTTTTTTTCGACTTTTGGCGAGAAAGTCAGCGGTTAGCCCCGACGCAGGCGGTCACTCGAATACGATCGAGGGCACGGCGGCTTCTGCCGCGCCGCGTTCCTCCTGGACTCTTTCCCAAACCTTTTTGGCGATGTCGCGATAGATCTTCGCCTCGGCGCCGTCCGGCTTGGATGCGACCACCGGTGCGCCGGCGTCCGAGCTTTCGCGGATGCCCATTTCGAGTGGCACCTCGCCAAGGAAGGTGACGCCAAGCCGCTCGGCCTCGCGGCGGGCGCCGCCATGGCCGAAGATGTCGTAGCGCTTCCCGGTGTCGGGGGCGAGGAAATAGCTCATGTTCTCGACGATGCCGAGCAGCGGCACGTCGACTTTCTTGAACATGTTGAGGCCCTTGCGGGCATCGATCAGCGCGAGGTCCTGCGGCGTCGAGACGATGACGGCGCCGGCAAGCGGCACCTGCTGGGCCATGGTAAGCTGGGCGTCGCCGGTGCCGGGCGGCATATCGACCACCAGCACGTCGAGCGGTCCCCACTCCACTTCGCGCAGCATCTGGGTGAGCGCCGACATCACCATCGGGCCGCGCCAGATCATCGGCGTCTCCTCGTCGACGAGGAAGCCCATCGACATCACCTTCAGGCCGTAATTCTGCATCGGCTTCAGGACCTTGCCGTCGACGGTCTGGGGCCGGCCATGGATGTTGAGCAGCCTCGGCATCGACGGCCCGTAGATATCGGCGTCGAGCACGCCGACGTTCAATCCATTGGCGGCCAGCCCGAGGGCCAGGTTCACGGCGGTCGTCGACTTGCCGACGCCGCCCTTGCCGGAAGCCACCGCGATGATCGCGTCGATGCCGGGCACGCCGCGCTTGCCTTGGCTGTGTGAGGCAGGCGCCTGCGGGGCGGCACGCTGCGGCGCGGCCTGTGGCGCGGGCCGCG
>NZ_LPVS01000036.1:0-83040 GCF_014843905.1 Mesorhizobium silamurunense
CGGCAGCGCCGGCCTGGCGCAGCAAAAGCACCGGGCGGCCGGCATTCTGGGCGCGGGCGTGCAGCCGCCGCGTCGCGGTAAGGTCGAGAAGCCGCGGGCTGCCGCGGATCTCGAGGATGACGGCGGCGAAGGCCGTCATGCGGGCGGCCTCCTCGGCGATCCACAGCGCGTCGAGCAGCTTTGGCGCTTCGGAAAACAGCAATTGCTCGGGCCCGATGCCGAAGAGGGCGTGGAGGCCCCTGGCATAGGGAAAGCCGGCCTCGCGGAAAATCTCCGCAGTGCCGATCCAGAGCACCGGCAGGCCATGCTTCTCCTTGAGGATCAGGCTGGTGAGGGAGAGCGCAAAGCCGGCGACTGCGCCGGCATCGCGGGTCTCCAGCCCATGGATTTCGCTGAGCGCCGCCTTCGGCAGGCCGCCGCCAAGGGCGGTGTCGAGGCGTTCGATGCCGGTGTGGAGAAAGGCATCCGCTGAAGCCACGGCGAGGCCGCGCCGGACGATTGTGATTTCGGGGGTGATGTCCGAGCGGGCCACATCGACAGGCACGCCGGGCGCCGGCGCTTCCAGGCGCTCGGGCAGCGTTCCTTCGATCTTCGCGATCTGGCGGCGCAGGGCAAAAACAGTGTCCCGCGCCACGGCGCTCATCGCCATGACGTTCATTTCCGGCAGCAATTGTTCCTGTTATGTTCTTATAGATTCCAGAGGGCTCCGGAAGAGTCAAGCGGAGTCGCAAGGAATTTATTCCGCATATTGTACTTCGCGTACCCACTACTGGCTTTGTTAAGGAAAGCCTGTCAGGATTGCGCTTCGCGAAAAGGGGTGGCGCGGGGAATATATGGCGGTTGGGAGGAAGCCGGACTTCATGCCTTTATTGGCACCCGGCAGGCACCATATGAGACTACAGGATGTCCATGACCGCTTTGTGCGTGACGTTCGGAACGAAGCGCATAGGGAGAAGTTGTTCCTGGGCTTGGAAGAACTGGTCCAAAGGCTTCTGCGGCTCAAGATACCGTGCGAACTCTGGATTGACGGCAGCTTTCTAACTGAGAAGCCATATCCAGACGATATAGACGTAATGGTATTCATTGAGTCGTCAGTAAATGAGAAATTAGATGAGGCACAAGACCTTGAATTGTACAACATAAACATAGGGTATGTGCCTGAAAACGTTGACGCTCATGTCTATACCGTTTATAGTATCGGGCATGAACACTATGGAACGCCGATAGACGTTGGTTACGAGTGGGGACGAGGCTACGGCCTAGAAAATAGTGAGCAGTGGTTGAAAGGTATTGCTGTTCTGAGGCTCATGGAAAACAATGTCGGACTACGCTTACGTAGCTGAAAGAGCCAGAAAAGCTTTCGCATCGGTATCGAGACTTGAGCAGGCGCTTGAGAAATCTCCTACCGACAAGAGCCTATTGCTTAATATCTCCGCTATGCGCCGGCTTGCCGAGCAAGCTCAAGCGGAATTGCTTAGTCTGGCTGCTCGCAACCGTATCGAGATTTGTAATTACCGCCTAATTCCAGAACAGGGCGTTGGATACGCTTTGCCTTTCGTGTCGCGCTCTTATTTGACTTATCAAAATCTCTTCAGCCAGATTTATGACGCGATCCGCAATGGAAAGCTAAAAGAGCGCACCGTTATACAGCGGGAAGCCGAATACGAAAGCATGATGGAAGTCGGATATACCTACAGCGGCTCTCTGGGTGTTGTGCTTCTTGCCCAAAGCGAGGCGGATTTCTTCGAAGGAAATCTGGACAAGCCTATAGAGGCTCTATTCCAGGTAATGGACATTAGCGACAACGACAGCGTGAAAGATATTGCAGGCGCGCTGGGGCCGGCCGTTGTAAAGCGCGTATTCGACTGGTCGAAGGTGAACGCTCAAGCGCGTTTCTCTGCCGATGTGCGGTGGAATAGATCCGATGGGCGGCAATTGGGCCAAGTAGTCGAGCATCGGCATATGGAACGCATCGTCGACATCATCGGCGCGACTTCCGACGAGACCACCACCACGATAGTTCGGCAGGGTATGCTTGTCGGTACCGACCTACCAAGCCGGTCGTTTCATTTCGTGGTGCCGGACGGCGATTCATACAAGGGCACGTTTCATTCCGACCTCCACTTGGACGAAGTGACTGTCGCCAAGGGGAAAATGTACGATGCCGAAATCGTGGTGGTGGAGAAATACCACTATGCGACGGAGAAGACGGACACCCGCAATATGCTGAGGAAGCTAACTCCCGTCGCCGCTACGACCTGATTTGGGCTTTATCAGCACTCTCATGGCACGCTCGAAAGCTTTCCCGCTTTCGTCTGCCTCTAGCTCCCGAGCGGTTTCCTTAAACCGCTCGGATTGCTCTTTCTGACTAAGCTTTCCAGCCTTTTTGCCGGGTGGCTTTCGGTCGGTACTTTGATGGTCGCCAGACGCCATATGGGGCTTCACCCTGCACTAGTCGTTCGATAGGTAAGACGCTTGCCGACGACACCGCTAAGGATGCGTTCGGCGCGGGTCTCATCGTCAACGCCAAGGGCTATACGCTGATTGTGGCGGAAGTCGAATTCGGCAAGGTAGCGGTGAAGGTGCTTTTCTGCGCAATGCTGATAGGTGCCCTTCATGCCGCGCTTGAACACGCTGAAATAGCTTTCGATGGTGTTGGTGTGAGCGCCGCCGCGCACATACTCGCCAGCCGAATGCTTGACGGTCCAGTGGCTGCTAAAGGTCGCGCCCACGGTCGGGTAAAGGTTGCTCTCGTCGGTCATGAGCACGCTTTCGTGAGCGATGTTGGCCGCGACCAACTCGGAAACGTTGACCTTGGTCGCCTGCGCGACGTGGAAGGTGCGCACGTTGCCGCCACGCTCGATAAGGCCAAGGATGGCGCGCTTTTCAGCCGCCTTGCCCTTCTTGATGTAGGGGCGGCCGCGACGATGCTTAGACGGCTCTGGATTGGCCTTCTTGCCCCAATAGGTTTCGTCGGCCTCGACAATCAGACCGTTGCCACCAAGCGGGCCAAGGCTACCATCGCGCATGGCTTCACGAATGCGATGCGACATGAACCAAGCGGTTTTCAGGGTCACGCCAAGGGTGCGGTGAAGCTGGTTGCTCGAAATGCCCTTCTTGGACGAGGCAATAAGGAAGATCGCCTGCAACCAGAAATGCAGCGGAACGTGGCTGGCCTCGAAGATGGTGCCGACCTTGACCGTAAAGGGCTTGCGACACTGGTAGCACTTATAGGTGCCAATCCGGGTGCTCTTGCCTTCCATCTTCGAGATGCGCTCGAAGCCGCCGCAATGCGGGCAAACGGGACCATTCGGCCAAATCCTGGCTTCAACGACCTTGTAGGCTTCGGCCTCGTCGTGGAAATGGCGGTCTGAAAGAACGGACATCGGTCTAACTCCTTATGGAATCAACCTAATCCGTTTCCGTGGGTACGTCAAGTATAATATGAGGAATTTATTCCTTCGCTCTTCATCCGGAGGCGACACGCCAGCCGGCTCATTTGCCTCTATCGGCGCGAAAGCCTATATGCCGGGATCAAAGGAAACCTCATGGCCCGCATCTACAAGACCCGCACCTGGCACGACCAGCTCTCGCCGTCGATGGACGAGATGGAGCTTCTGGCGCTGGAGGCCTACGCCCATCTGCCGGAAGAGTTCCGCAAGCTCACCGGCGAGATCATCATCCAGATCGCCGACTTCCCGACCGACGAGATCATGGACGACCTTTCGCTGGAGACGCCCTTCGACCTGCTCGGCCTGTTCGAGGGGCGCGGCATCGCCGAGCGCTGGAACCCGCAGACCGGCGAGGGGCCGAACCGCGTCACGCTCTATCGCCGCGCCATCCTCGATTACTGGGCCGAGAACGAGGAGACGCTGGGCGACATCGTCACCCATGTGCTGATCCACGAGATCGGCCACCATTTCGGCCTCTCCGACGACGACATGGAGCGGATCGAGGAAGCGGCCGAGCAGGCGGCGGCGGGGTGAGCTTTACGCCGCTCTGTGGAGGACGCCTCGTTCCTTCGCGCCCCCCTCTGCCCTGCCGGGCATCTCCGCCACTTGGCCCACTTGGGGGGAAGATCGGCTGTATCTACCAATCGCTGAGCTTGGTGTCCGGGGTATATTCCCGGCCCTCGACATCCTTCACCACGGCCTGGCCGCAGCGCATCGACTTGGTCGTCTTGTCATAGGCATAGGTCGGCGAGCCGAACAGGTGCCAGCCTTTGTTCAGGGCCGCCGTCACCTTGTGGCAGAACGTGGAATCGTCCGGACCGGACAGAAAGCGGTAGAGCTTCATTTTTTCGACCTTGTCGTGAATATCCGCGCATCATGCGCCGATGATTGCGGCCTTCGCCAGAAGTTTCTCGGCTTCCGCCAGATGCAGCCGCTCGACCATGCGGCCATCCAGCGCAATGACGCCCTTGCCGGCATTTTCGGGCCGTGCGAACGCCTCTCTGATCGCGCGCGCCCTGGCCAGCGCCTCCGGCGCCGGCGCAAAGGCGCGGTTCGCCGGCTCGATCTGGGCGGGGTGAATCAGCGACTTGCCGTCAAAACCCATGGCGGCCGCCTCGGCGCATTCCCGCGCCAGGGCGTCCAGGTCGCGAAAGTCGTTGGCGACGCCGTCGATCACGTCGAGGCCGCCCGCGCGGGCCGCGAGCACCAGCTGCAGCAGCCAGGGCATGATATAGCGCCGGTCGGGCGTCGCCAGAATGCCCGTTGCTTTCACCAAGTCATTCGTTCCGGCAACGAAACAAGCCAGGCGGGACGCTGGATCGCGGCCGAGCTCGGCAATGGCGCCGATGTTGAGCAGCGCCTTCGGCGTCTCGATCATCGCCCACAGCTTCACCGTGCCGAGAGCGAAATTGTCGTCGAGCAGGTCGCCGGCCTCGAGGATGTCGCGCGGCGTCGAAACCTTGGGCAAAAGGACGCCGTCCGGCCCGGCCTTGGCGACGGTCAACAAATCGTCGATGCCCCATTCGGATGCGAGCGGGTTGACGCGCACCACCATCTCGCAGCGCCGTTCGGGGCGCGCTGCCAGAATGCCCACAAGCTTGTCGCGTGCGGAAAGCTTGTCGGCGGGCGCAACGCCATCCTCGAGATCGATGATGACCGCGTCGCAGGCCAAGGATGGGATCTTGGCGAGCGCCTTGTCGTTCGAGGCCGGCACATAAAGCACCGAGCGCCGCGGGCGGTAGGTGTCAACGGTCATTAGCGATCTATGCCGGGTGACGGCGAGTGAGGCAAGGCGTGGAAGGCCAATTGCAGAGGTAAGCACCGCCCTCATCCCCTGCCGGAACCTTCTCCCCGTATAGTGACAGGGAGAAGGGGGCTGGCCGCAATGCCGGCTCCCTTCTTGCAACGTTGGAGATTGGCGAAACCGTCGATGACAGCACCCCTCTCCCCGTCCCTATACGGAGAGAGGATGCCGGCAGGCAGGTGAGGGGCAGCGCCTACTCTGCGAGAATGGCCCCTGCACGAAATCTGCAAATCATTGCTGAAATTCTCGGGCGATCCGCCCCGAGCTTTCCTTGTCCGCCAGCGAAACAGCCTGCCATGCAAACACATCGCAAATTCCGCTGGTCCCTGCCCTCCCGGCTGCGCACCGACGGCTGGTGGCTCGCCGAGCCACAAAGACAGCGCTTCACGGCAACGGTGCTTCCCTTCACCCCGAAATCGCGTCCGGCATACAGCCGTCGCATGGCAACAGGCAGGAAGGCGCGGCAATGACGACAATGACCATGCTGGCGCCGACGATGAAGACGTCGCTTGCCCCAAGTTATTGCCGCCGCATGGGCACCGGCATCCTTCTGGTGGCGCTGGCGGATTTCCTTTTCTACGGCCAGCCAGTCGGCATCACGGTCTTCCTGTTCGCCGTCCTACTCGCGGCCGCCGTCGTCGCCATGCATCCGGCCGCGCTGAGCAATGGCCGGGTCTGGCTGAAGCCTGTTGCGCTCCTCGCCGCGCTGTTGCCGCTTATCGAAAACGTCAGCCCGCTGTCGGTGCTGGTCGCGGTTCTTGCGCTGGCAGTGTTCGCGCTGTCGCTGGCCGCGCTGCTGCGCGCCGGGCTGGCGCGGATCGCGAACCAGCTTTGCGTGTTCCTGCTCGCCGCGCCCTTTCGGTTCGCGCGCGACTTCCTGCGCTGGCGCAAGGTGGCGCGGCAACTCGAGCGGCCACGCATCCGGCTTGCGGCAATCGCCGTCTGGGTGATGCCGCTGACCCTCGGCGTCGTCTTCCTCGCGCTGTTCGGCGCCGCCAATCCGATCATCGAGCATTGGCTGTCGCTGATCGACCTCTATGCGCTGCTCGAACGCGTCGAGGTCGGGCGGCTTGTCTTCTGGCTGATCGTGCTGGCCGGCGTCTGGGCCTTTCTGCGGCCGCGCCTGCCGCGCTTCCCGTCGCGCATCAAGCGGGTCGCGACAGCCGCGCCGGCGGCGAGGCCGCCAAGAACCACAGCCGAGGACATCATTTTCGGCAAGGCCGCCATCCTGCGCGCGCTGATCGTGTTCAACGCGCTGTTTGCCGTGCAGACCGTGCTCGACGCCGCCTATCTCTGGGGCGGCGCAGCACTGCCCGACGGGCTGACCTATGCCGCCTATGCGCATCGCGGCGCCTATCCGCTGGTCCTCACCGCGCTGCTTGCGGCCAGTTTCGTGCTCGCGGCGCTCAGGCCCGACAGCGAAACGTCCCATGATCCGCTCATCCGCCGGCTGGTCTATCTCTGGGTGGCGCAGAACATCGTGCTGGTCGTCTCCTCGATATTGAGGCTGGACCTTTATGTCGATGTTTACGCGCTGACCTACCTGCGCATCGCCGCCTTCGTCTGGATGGGGCTGGTGGCGACGGGGCTGGCGCTCATCATTGCCCGCATCGCACTGGCAAAATCCAGCGAATGGCTATTCTCCGCCAATCTTCTGACGTTATCGGCGACGCTTTATGTCTGCTGCTTCGTCAACTTCGCCGCGCTGATCGCCAACTACAATGTCGACCATTCCTACGAGATGACCGGACAGGGCGTTCCCCTCGACAGCTGGTATGTGAACTCGCTCGGCGCGAGCGCACTTCCGGCCCTCGACCGCTTCATCGATCATCAAAGCGCGAGCGTCGCCAACAATCCGGACTTTCGCCAACTGGTAGCGGTGCGCCATGCCGGCGAAGGCAGCTATCGAGCAGTCCTGAACTACTGGCGCGCCTGGACCTTTCGCGACTGGCGGTTGCTGCGCGCTCTCGACAAGCGCGGCCCGCTTGCTAATCCTGCCGTCACCGAACCCTACGCGCCGGGCCGCTGATTCCATGCCGCACAACATCCTCGTCGCCGACGACGACCCGCATATCCGCGAGATCATCTGCTTCGCGCTGGAAAAGGCCGGCATGAAGACGGCCGCCGTGGCCGACGGCGCCGCCGCGCTGCTGGCCGTCGAGCGCCGCGCGCCGGATCTCATCGTGCTCGACATCGGCATGCCGGAGATGGACGGGCTGGAGGTATGCCGGCGGCTCAGGCAGCGCTCCGACGTGCCGGTGCTGTTCCTGTCGGCGCGGGACGAAGAGATCGACCGCATCCTTGGCCTCGAAATGGGCGGCGACGACTATGTGACGAAGCCGTTCAGCCCGCGCGAGCTGGTCGCCCGCGTCAACGTCATCCTGCGGCGCGCGCGTCCTGCGGCGGCGGTCGAGGAAGAGGCGAACGACCGGCAGTTCGCGCATGGCAAGCTCGTGCTTGTTCCGGCAAGCCACGCCGCGAGCTTCGACGGCAAGCCGTTGCTCTTCACGGCAATCGAATTCGCCATCATAAAAGGTTTTCTCGCCCGCCCGCTTCATGTGCTTGGCCGCGACGCTGTGATGGCCAATGCCTACCAATCGAACATCCATGTCTCGGAACGCACCGTCGACAGCCATATCCGCAACATCCGCGCCAAGCTGGCGGCCGTCGGCTGCCTGGACGCGATCGCGACCGTGCATGGCGTCGGCTTCCGGCTCGGCCGATGCGGTGGTTGAGCAAGGAAAGATGGCGGCCCAGGCTCGCCACCGTCGTGGTCGCCATCCTGATCGTGGTGATGGCGCTCCCGCTGGTCGGGCTGTTCTTCTTCCGGCTCTATGAGAACCAGCTGATCCGCCAGACCGAGGGCGAGCTCATCGCGCAGGGCGCGGTCGTTGCCGCCGTCTATGCCGATGCGGTGCGCGCGGCCGGCATCTCGCCTGAAAAGCTCGGCGCGCAAATCCCCCCGATGCATGACGGCACCAACTATCCTTACGAGCCGATCGAGCCGCAGCTCGACCTTGCCTCCGACTATGTCATGCCATCGCGCCCGGCGGGTCTTCCCGCGGCGGCCAATCCGGCTTTCGCGGCCATCGGGGCGCGGCTCGACGGTATTCTCGACGAGACGCAGAAGACGACGCTCGCCGGCTTCCGGCTGCTCGACCCGCATGGCGTGGTGATTGCCGGCGGCGGTGAGGTGGGCTTGTCGCTCGGCCAGGTCGAGGAAGTGCGGCAGGCGGTCGCGGGCTCTTATGCCAGCGTGCTCCGCTTAAGGATTCCCGACCAGCCGGTGCCGCCGCTCTATTCGGTGAGCCGCGGCACCAAGGTGCGCGTGTTCGTCGCCCTGCCGGCCGAAGTCGGAGGCAGGGTCGCCGGCGTGGTCTATCTCTCGCGAACGCCGAACAACATCGTCAAGCATCTCTATGGCGAGCGCGGGAAGGTGACATTGGCGGCGATCGCCATCGTTGGCGGCACGTTGCTGATCGCGCTGGTGTTCATCCGCACCGTCAGCCGGCCGATCTATGCGCTGATCGAGCGGACGAAACGCATCGCCGCCGGCGATCGCGATGCAATGCGACCGCTCGACCATCACGGCACGCGCGAGATGGCGGCGCTGTCGGCCGCCTTCCTCGAAATGGCGCAAAAACTGCAGGCGCGGTCAGACAGCATCCAGACCTTCGCCACGCATGTGTCGCACGAGCTGAAATCGCCGTTGACGGCGATCCAGGGCGCGGCCGAGCTGCTCAGGGATTCCGGCGGGACGATGGATGAGGCCGAGCGACGGCGTTTCTCCAACAACATCGTCACCGATGCCGGGCGGCTCAATTTGCTGGTGCGCCGGCTGCTCGAACTGGCACGCGCCGAAAACCTGGCGCCGAGCGGTGCAAGCGCGACGCTCAACGCGGCACTGGCGCTGCTGCCGGTCGACACCAGGCTGGAGGCGCGCATCGAATCCGGCGGCGAGATCGGCCTCGGCATCTCGGGCGAGAATCTGGCGATCGTGCTTGCCAACCTCATCGACAATTCCGCGCGGCACGGCGCCAAGCAGGTCTCGATCGGCGCCGAAAGAGCAGGCGAAAGGGCGGCTGTCCATGTCGGCGACGACGGCGACGGCATTTCGGCCAGCAACCGCGCAAAAGTGTTCGAGCCGTTCTTCACCACAAGGCGCGAGGCCGGCGGCACAGGCATGGGGCTCGGCATCGTGCTGGCCCTCCTGAAAGCGCATGATGGCACGATAACGCTGGTTGACACCGAGCGCGGCACGCGCTTCGAGATCAATCTGCCGGGAGTGTGAGTTTGAGCGTGATCCTGTCCGAAAACCGGTACCCACTTTTCTGGATCATGCTCTGAGCTGGAGAGCCGAAAGAGTGCGTTACGACATCTTCATCATCGGCGGGGCCATCGTCGGGTCCTCGGTCGCCTATTATTTGCGCGAGGAGGGTTTTACGGGCTCCATCGCGCTGATCGAGCGCGATCCGCAATTCTCCCATGCGGCGACGACGCTGTCGCTGGCCTCGATCCGCCAGCAATTTTCCATTCCTGAAAACATCCGCCTGTCGCAGTTCACGCTGAAACTCTTTCGGCGGCTCAAGGAAACCTTCGGCGCCGACGCCGATATCGGCTTTCGCGAGGGCGGCTACCTGATCCTTGCCGGCGAGGCCGGGCTGCCGATTCTGAAGGCCAATCACGAGGCGCAGATCGCCGAGGGTGCCGACATCGTCCTCGAGGACGCCGACCAGCTCACGCGCCGTTTCCCGTGGCTGTCGGCCGAAGGCATTTCCGCCGGCGCTTATGGCCGCACCGGCGAAGGCTGGTTTGACGCGCATGCGCTGCTGATGCTGTTCCGCAAGGCGCTGCGCGAGAAGAAGATCGATTTCATCACCGCCTCGGTCACCGGCATCGCGCGGGTGGGCAACCGCGTCACCGGCGTGAGCCTCGACAATGGCGAGACGCTTGAAGCCGGCATCGTCGTCAACGCCGCCGGGCCGAACGCCGGCAAGGTGGCGGCGTTGGCCGGGCTCGCGCTGCCGGTCGAGCCGCGCAAGCGCAACGTCTTCGTGTTCGAGGCGCGCGAGAAATACGCCGACATGCCGCTGCTGGTCGATCCCTCCGGCATCTATGTGCGGCCTGAAGGCTCTGTCTATCTCACCGGCGGCGCCGAGCCGGAGGAAGGCGACCATGCGCCCGATCCCAAGGATTTCGAGGTCGAGTGGCCGCTGTTCGAGGAGGTGATCTGGCCAACGCTCGCCACCCGCATCCCAGCCTTCGAGGCGATCAAGCCGACGCGCGCCTGGGTCGGGCACTACGACTACAACACGCTCGACCAGAACGCGGTGATCGGGCCGCATCCGGAGGTGGAAAACTTCCTCTTCGCCAACGGCTTCTCCGGCCACGGGCTGCAGCAGGCGCCGGCGGTCGGCAAGGCGCTCTCCGAGCTCATCGTGCACGGCGGCTACCGGATGATCGACTGCTCGGCGTTCGGGTATGGGCGCGTGGCGGAGGAGCGGGCGTTCCCGGAGCTGAACGTAATTTGAGGGCGCGCCTCTCCTTCTCCCCTTGTGGGAGAAGGTGTCGCCGAAGGCGACGGATGAGGGGTGCTGGACGGAGTGAGGCGTCGGCGATTTGCCACGATGCGCCCTCGGTGACGAAAGCCATCGTCAAGCTGGAACACCCCTCATCCGTCTCGGCGCTGCGCGCCGATCCACCTTCTCCCACAAGGGGAGAAGGGGAAGGCGCTAGGCCGCCTGCCGTCCTTCGCCAAAATATCCCTGCAACCACCCAAGCACCCGGGCCCACCCCTCCGCATGCTCGGACGCCGCGTCGGCAAAGCCAGCAAACCCGCCATGGCAGATGGTGAGCCGCGTGCCGGCCGCGATCGGCTCCAGCAGATAGGCGACCATCGTTTCCTTGCGGCCGAGCGTCGGATGGTCCCAGTCGTAGCGCCGGGTCTGGACGATCCGGCGCGGCATCTCGATTTCGGTGAAGGTGCCGCCGGCGGGCAGGCGCCTGCCGTCGGGCGTTCGCACGGTGACGCTCCAGCTTCCGCCGACGCGAAGATCGGCGGTCCAGCCGGTCATCCGGTAGGCGTCGGTCGAGCCCCACCAGCACTCGACGTCATTGGTGACGAGCGCTGCGATGACCTGCTCCGGTGCGGCGAGAAGTTCGGCCGAAGCCATGCCCGTCTCGCCGTTCGCCATGGCTCGCGGCCAGTTATGCGGCAGCATCATTGCAACCTCCTCAGCGGCTGTTCGGCATCGAAACGAAGTTCAACCCTTTGATGGCGGGCGCTCATAACCCTTGCCGGTCTCGAGCAGGCTCTTCAGGCTCGACAGCACCAGCGGCCAGCCCTTGGCGACGTTTGCGATCAGCTTGTGCGGGCCGTCGGCCTCGTGGGTGACGGCAAGCTTCATCAGCTCGCCATCCTGCTCGATGGTGAAGGTGCAGCGCGTGTAGCCGTCCTCCTTCACCTCGGGCATCCATTCGTTGCGCCATTTGATGACCAGGCGCCTGGGCGGATCGATCTCCAGGATTTCGCCCGAGTCGGCGACGCGGCCGTCGGGGAAGATAAGCTTCCAGCTGGAGCCGACTTTCCAGTCGCTCTCCTGATAGGAGCAGAGGAAGAACTGCCGGTTGAACTCCGGGTCGGTCAGTGCCGTCCAAAGCTTTTCGGGCGTGGTGCGGATGTAGGTGACGTAGACGAAGGTGTTGTCGCTCACGGCTCTTCCCTTTCAAGTCGTTTCTTCATGTCGCTCAACGCATCCAGCCGATGGCGCTCGAACTTGCCGATCCAGCGCTCGGCGATCTCGTTGATCGGAACGGGGTTGAGGTAGTGCTCCTTCTCCCGGCCCCGGCGGATGGTGGTGACGAGGTTCGCCTCCTCGAGGATCGCCAGGTGCTTGGTCACCGCCTGGCGCGTCATGTCCATCCGCTCGCACAGCGCGTTCAGCGTCTGCCCGTTCCTGGCATAGAGGCTGTCCAACAATTGCCGGCGGGTCGGGTCGGCCAAAGCGCGAAAGACGGCATCCATGCTCATGGCTTTAATATGCAACCATTTGGTTGCATGTCAAGTGCTGCAACAGGGGCGGGCGATCACTTGGATGTGAGCCGATCGCGGAAGGCAGAGGCGGGATCAGCGCTGGCGGCCGAACCAGAAGGCGTCGGGCATCCGCGTCATGCCGATGCGCTCAGTGCCAGATCGGTCGCCGTATTGAAAGCAGGCGATGCCGATCTTGTGTCCGATGGCCCAAGCCAACTGCCAACACTTATCTTTCATTTGCCAGCCGCTTTGTGTAAACCGGCGCCAGCAAATCCCCGCAGCGAGATGAAGACGGGCAAGGACCATGGACAAATTCACCAAGCTCACCGGCGTCGCCGCGCCCATGCCGATCGTCAATGTCGATACCGACATGATCATCCCGAAGGATTACCTGAAGACGATCAAGCGCACCGGACTTGGCACCGGCCTGTTCGCCGAGATGCGCTACAAGGACGATGGTTCGGAGAACCCGGATTTCGTGCTCAACAAGCCCGCCTATCGCAAGGCGCAGATCCTGGTCGCCGGCGACAATTTCGGCTGCGGCTCGAGCCGCGAGCATGCGCCCTGGGCGCTGCTCGATTTCGGCATTCGCTGCGTCATCTCGACCTCGTTCGCCGACATCTTCTACAACAACTGCTTCAAGAACGGCATCCTGCCGATCACCGTCAGCCCGGAAGACCTCGACAAGCTGATGGACGACGCCTCGCGCGGCTCCAACGCGACGCTGTCGATCGACCTCGAGGCGAAGGAAATCCGCGGTCCGGACGGCGGCGTGGTGACGTTCGATCTCGACGACTTCAAGTGCCACTGCCTGCTGAACGGCCTCGACGATATCGGGCTGACCATGGAAAAGGCAGGCGCGATCGCTTCCTTCGAGAAGAAGAACGCCGAGCTGCGTCCCTGGGCCTGAGCGGCTCAGCGTCAAATCGATAGACCCGGCCATTGCCGGCCGGGTTCGCGGCGGCTGAATGGAGGGACAGTCATGACACGCTCGCTTCTGGCCGGTGCCTCGGCGGTGATCCTTCTGGCGGTCTCCGGCGCAGCCGCGCAGACCCAGGCCGCGCCGCAGGCGCCCGCTGCTTCCGATCCCGCCACCGATCAAGGGGCGGCCGATCAGGGCGCGTCGGGCACGTCCGACGCCGCTTCCGCCGACGACGACAAGCAGGCGCCGATCCCGTTCGAGGGCGGCCAGCTGACCATCACGCAGCCGGAGCAGGACGGCGAGAAGGTGCTGTCCTATGACGGCAAGCCGCTTGCCAGCAATTACGACGTCTTCATCGACAAGGTGGTCAAGATCGGCGACGTCAACGTGGCGCTGGTCGATGTCGGCGACGGCGGCAATCAATGCGGGCCGGCGAAGGTGATCGTCTGGAAGCCGACGGACGGCGAGATCCAGACGACGACGGTCGAGCAGGACGAATGCGGCGCGCCGCCGGCTGCGGTTTCCGACGACGCCATCTATTTCGTGCCCTATCTTCTGCCGGGCGATTCCAAGCCGGCGCTGCAGTGGTCGCCGACCACCGGGCTGACGACCTCGGGCGAGCTCACCTATACGCCGGAACCCGGCACCGACTGGAAGGATGTCGATCCGGCGAAATACGACAACATCATCGACGCCTTCCACAACGAGGCCGTCTACAAGGCGGCCGAGGCCTTGCTCGGCAAGGACATGCCCGACATGGCGACCAGCCTGCTGGTCGGCGGTGGTACGGAAAAGACGGCTTCCGGCGCCTTCTATGCCAGCGGCTGCGTGCCGCACGACTGCGGCGGCAATGACGGCTTCATGGCGGTCGACCCGGCGAAGCACAAGGTCTATTTCGCCCGCCGCGGCGACAATCCCGAGCCGGATGCCTGGCCGCCGCTCAAGGACTGGCCGGCCGACATCAAGAAAGCGCTGGACGAGGCGCAGGGGTCGGGGAATTAGGCGTTTCGGCGCGGCGCGCGGGCAGCCGCCTCGCTTCGTCATCGTCAGGCTTGACCCGGCTTGCTTGAGGATCAATGCCATGACCGTCGTCTGAGGGCGGCGCGGTGGATCAGGATCATGCACAGCAGCACCGCCTCGATAAAAGCGGAGTAGGACAAAAATGGAAAAGGAAAAGCTGTTCGAAATTTCAGTTATATCAGATAATTCATACGAAAACTTGGTTGCCAAGGTGAAATTCACGTCGAAGGAGGTCGGTCTTATATTAAGTCAGGAGAGATCGTTCGATAAGATCGACATCTCTGTATTTTCTTTCATATCAAACGGCCGTGAGAGATTCTACGAGACAGAAAATATAGCAGAGATATGCATTGATCTTGACCTTTTTCTCGCCGCAATCGGCGAGGCGGCTCAAAGATTGAGACTTCTTGATGAGCCAAGATGATTGTGTTGCAAGATGCTTTGGATGTCGACGTGACAACAGCCAATTCTCCTTGGGCCGCGACAGGATTGCGCCTTTCCTGATAACACGCGCCCACGAAATGCGAGGCTCCCCGTGCGCAAGCTGATCTCCACCGGATCGCCCTTTGAAAAGACCGCCGGCTATTCGCGCGCGGTGGTGCAGGGCGACTGGTGCTTCGTGTCGGGAACGACCGGCTACGACTATGCCACCATGACCATGCCGGAGACGGTGGAGGCGCAGACGCGCAATTGCCTAGCAACAATAGCCAAGGCCCTTGGTGACGGCGGCTTCGAGATGGCCGATGTGGTGCGGGCCCACTATTATATCACCGACCAGGCCTATGTTGACGTTGTCTTCCCGATCCTCGGCGAGTCGTTCGGCGATATCCGCCCGGCGGCAACGATGATCGTTTGCCAGCTCAACAAGCCTGAAATGAAGATCGAGATCGAGGTGACGGCGCTTCGGCGAACGGCTTGAGGAACGCGAGGCCAAAACCATGAAGGTTCGGCGCATCGTAGCCAATATCGAGACACAGGACGCGGCAGCTGCGAGACGCTTCTATCATGACGTGCTCGGCCTCGATGTCCTCATGGATCAAGGCTGGATCGTCACCTACGGTTCCGAGGAAACGATGCAGGTGCAGATGAGCTTCATGACTCAAGGCGGCTCGCGCACTCCGGTGCCGGACCTCTCGATCGAGGTCGACGACGTCGACGACGCGCTCGACCGCATGCGCAAAGCCGGCTTCGCCGTCGAATACGGCCCGGCCGACGAGCCCTGGGGCGTGCGGCGCTTCTATGTGCGCGATCCCTTCGGCCGGCTGGTCAATATTCTCTCGCATCGGTGAGCCTATAGGTCATTTTTGAGACGCTGGCGGGACAGCACCCCCCTCTGGCCTGCCGGCCATCTCCCCCGCAAGGGGGGAGATTGAGCGCTCGACCACTTTCGCCAATCTCGAACGCTGCAGGAACAGGCGAGGCGCCGAAGCTGCTGATCTCCCCCTTGCGGGGGAGATGCCCGGCAGCGCAGAGGGGGGTGTGAAGGATCTCGGCGCTCGTCCCCTTGCGCACAGCCCGCTTGGCGTTTAGCAAGGCCGCGGTTTTCTCCAGATACTATTGGGACGGTTCTCCATGGCTTCGAAAAATCTCTTCCTGCTCGCCGGCGACGGCATCGGCCCCGAGGCCATGGCCGAGGTGAAGAAGCTGATCGCGGCCATGAACGCGAAGCTCGGCAGCGGCTTCGCCACCGACGAGGGGCTGGTGGGCGGTTGCGCCTACGACGCGCATGGCGCTGCGATCTCCGATGCCGACATGGAAAAGGCGATGGCGGCGGACGCCGTGCTGTTCGGCGCGGTCGGCGGGCCGAAGTGGGACAAGGTGCCTTACGAGGTGCGCCCCGAGGCCGGCCTGCTGCGCCTGCGCAAGGACATGGAGCTGTTCGCCAATCTTCGCCCGGCAATCTGCTATCCGGCGCTCGCGGCATCTTCCTCGCTCAAGCAGGAGGTGGTCGAAGGCCTCGACATATTGATCGTGCGCGAGCTCACCGGCGGCGTCTATTTCGGCGAGCCGAAGCAGATCATCGATCTCGGCAATGGCCAGAAGCGCGGCATCGACACCCAGGTCTACGACACGTTCGAGATCGAGCGCATTTCGGGCGTCGCATTCGAGCTGGCGCGGACGCGCAAGAACCACGTTACCTCGATGGAAAAGCGCAACGTCATGAAGTCCGGCGTTTTGTGGAACGAGGTGGTCACCCAGACCCACAAGACCAGATACAGCGACGTCAAGCTCGACCACATGCTGGCCGATGCCGGCGGCATGCAGCTGGTGCGCTGGCCAAAACAGTTCGACGTCATCGTCACCGACAATCTGTTCGGCGACGTGCTCTCCGACATCGCCGCCATGCTCACCGGCTCGATCGGCATGCTGCCTTCGGCCTCGCTCGGCGCGCCGGACGTCAAGACCAAGAAGCGCAAGGCGCTATACGAGCCGGTGCACGGCTCGGCGCCCGATATCGCCGGCAAGGGCATCGCCAACCCGATCGCGATGATCGCCTCCTTCGCCATGTGCCTGCGCTATTCCTTCGGCATGGTGGCGGAAGCGGACAAGCTCGAAGCGGCAATCGCCGCCGTGCTCGACGATGGCCTGCGCACCAAGGACATCATGTCGGAAGGCATGAAGGAAGTCGGCACCACGGAGATGGGTGACGCCATCATCGCCAAGTTCCTGGCCTGATCCCATGGCGGTCGACGTCCGCTGGGCGACGACCGACGATGCCGAGGCGCTCGCCACCGTGCTTTGCGAGATGGCGGCGCACTATCGGCAGCCGCCGCTCGATCACGGCCGGGCGATGGCTGCGGCAGGGCAGTGGCTCGGCGACGAAAGCCCGGCCTATCCGCATTTCGCGCTCGCTTTCGTCAAGGGCGAGGTTGCGGGCCTGGCCTCGGTCGCGATCGCGCATCCCGGCATCGACCTCGAGCGACTCATGTTCCTGAAAGACCTGTTCGTGCGCGAAGAGGCTCGAAACGCGGGAGTGAGTGAGGCACTGATCGGCTTTCTCGCCGGCTATTGCCTGGACAAGCGCATCGGCCGCATCGACCTGACCACGGAAGACTGGAACGAGGGTGCGCTGCGCTTCTACGACCGGCTCGGCGCCGACCGCCACGGGCAAAAGATCTTTCTCAGGCTTTCGGGCGAGGCGCTGAGGACGGCCGCTAGAACCTGACGCCGGCCGGCACCGGTCCCCATTTGTTGTCGCTGGCCTGGGTCGGGATCAGCGCGAAGACCAGCGTGGCCAGTCCGCCGAGATACGGGACAAAGCAGAGGATCGCGAGCCAGCCGGTCAGGCCGAGATCGTGCAGGCGGCGCACGATGAGCGCGATCCACGGCAGGATCGTCAGCAGTATGTAGAGACCGAGAAGGCCAAGCATGACGATCGGTTCGTCACCGCCGCCCTCGATATCGCCCCGCGACAAGTCCACGGACAATCCAACGCCGATGGCGACGATGAGACCGATCGTCCAGAACAGGCAAAAGCCCCAGAACTCCTTGCGCCGGGCACGGCCGGAAAAGTTGACGTAGTTCGTCGTCAGGCCGCGCCAGAAATAGCTCCACAGGCCGGTGGATTGCGTTGTCCCGTTCTCGGCGTTGCGGCCGAAATGCGCGGGCACCACGGGCGCGCCACCCGGTGGCGGAGTGGCGGCCGCCGCGGTTGGAGCGGCACCTTCTGCCGGCCCGGCCACGCGGGCGCGAACCGAAAAGATATTGCTGGCCCGGTCGCCATTCGGCTGGAACTCGACCTCGGCGCCCCTGGCAAGCGCCATCTCGCGGCGCAGGTCCTCGCGCGCGAAGCTGTAGCGCTTGCCGTCGGCGCCGGTGATGAAACCGAAGCCCTGCTCCTGGTCGTAGTGAAGAACTTCGCCGCGCATTGCCCTGTCCGCCGTTGCCGCGCATTGCCCAGACTGTTCAAAGTTGCGGCGGACCGCAAGGGGCACGCGGGAGGCCGGCTTCAAACTAGCCGGGCCGTTTCTTCGATTTCTTGTGCTTTGCCGGCTTGTCGAATTTCGGCTTGCCGGGCTTCTTCGCCCACGGGTTTGCCTCTGTCGCGCCGCCGTGTTCGGCCTGCGGCTGTACACGCTTCTCGAATTTCGGCTTCGGCGCATTCTGGTCGAAGGGCCGCTTGCCGCGATGCGGCTTCTTGTCGGAGCGTGGCGGCTGGTAGCCGGCCCGCGACAGGTCGGGCGTGCCCTCCAGGCGCTTCACGGCGATGCTGCCCTGCAGTTTGCGGTCGGGGCCGATCGCGGCGAGGAACCGGTCGGCCCAGTCGGCCGCGATCTGCACGAAGGTTTCCTCCGGCTGCATCTTGATGGCGCCGATCTCGCGCTTGGAGATGTTGCCGGTGCGGCACAGCATCGGGATCAGCCAGCGCGGCTCGGCATTCTGCCGGCGCCCGACCGACAGCGAGAACCAGACACTGTCGCCGAAATCGTCGCGGCGGCCGGGTGCTTCGTCCCTGCGCGCGAACGTCTCTTTTGATCGCGCGAACGGCTCGACATCGAGCAGGTCCTCGGGCGCCGAGCGGCTGCCGCGGCAGAGCCGCACGAAAGCGGCGGCCACCAGTTCGGCGCCATGCCGCTCGAGAAGTGCCGTGGCGAACTCGCGCTCCTCGTCCTTCACCGGCTCGCTGAACGCCGGATCGGCCAGGATGCGCTCGTCGTCGCGCCTGAGCACCTCGTCGGCCGAGGGCGGGCTCGCCCATGTCGCCGTCAGGCCGGCATTGCCAAGCAGCCGCTCGGTGCGCCGGCGGGCGTTGCCCGGCACGATCAGCGCGCTCACCCCTTTTCGTCCGGCGCGTCCCGTGCGGCCGCTGCGATGCAGCAGCGTCTCGGGATTGGTCGGCAGGTCCGCATGGATGACCAGGTCGAGATTGGGCAGGTCGATGCCGCGCGCCGCCACGTCAGTGGCGATGCAGACCCTGGCGCGGCCATCGCGCATGGCCTGCAGCGCGTGGCTGCGCTCGTTCTGGCTGAGCTCGCCGGAAAGCGCCACGACGGAGAAATTGCGGTTGTTGAAGCGCGCGGTGAGATGGTTGACGGCGGCGCGGGTGTTGCAGAACACCATCGCATTGGTGGCCTCGTAGTAGCGCAGCACGTTGATGATGGCGTTCTCACGATCGGCGGGCGCGACGGAGAGCGCCCGGTAATCGATGTCGAGATGCTGTCTCTCCTCGCCGGCGGCCGAGATGCGCACCGCATCGCGCTGGTAGCTTTTCGCAAGCGTAGCGATGGAACGCGGCACGGTGGCGGAAAACATCAGCGTGCGCCGCTCGGCGGGCGCGGCCTCGAGGATGAATTCGAGGTCCTCGCGAAAGCCGAGATCGAGCATCTCGTCGGCCTCGTCCAGCACCACGGCCTTCAGCGCCGACATGTCGAGCGCGCCGCGGGTGATGTGGTCACGCAACCGGCCAGGCGTGCCGACGACGATGTGGGCGCCGCGCTCCAGCGCGCGCCGCTCGCCGCGCATATCCATGCCGCCGACGCAGGAGGCGACCGTTGCGCCGGTCAGCTCATAGAGCCATTCCAGCTCGCGCCGCACCTGCAACGCGAGTTCCCGCGTCGGGGCCACCGCCAGGCCCAGCGGCGCGCCGGCATCCGCGAAGCGTTGCGCGCCGCCGAGCAGGCTCGGCGCCAGCGCAAGGCCGAAGGCGACCGTCTTGCCGGAGCCGGTCTGGGCCGAAACAAGCGCGTCGGCCACGCCGAGCTCTGGAGCCAGCACCGCTTTCTGCACCGCCGTCAACTCGACATAGCCGCGATTTTGCAACGCCTCTGCAAGCGCAGGCACGATCGTTTCGAAACTGGACATCTTTATCTTTCGAAATTCGGAATCTTCTGCAGCCCGACACCGGGCTTTTTGCCGGCGGGCGCAGATGCGCCGCATGAGCCGAACGGTTGCGGCGTTCCTACTTCGCCGCGCCACCGATGTACAGGCAGGCGCCAATTGACTCTTTACGCAAAGTGCGTAAAAGCCGGCACCGAACGGGATCATCCTCGATGCGCGGCCTTCTGATGGCTCTTCTTGCATTCGGTGCCTCCGGCCACGATGCAGCGCATCGGGCCGGGCGCTTCGGCGCGTCCGTCCGTTCCCGCAAAACTATGGCCAAAACCACCACCAAAACGGTGTGATTCCCTTGGCTTAACCACCCTCTCCCGGGTTCGGCCCGGGGGACGGAACCTGCATGAGGCCGGCGGGTTTTCTCCAACAACCAAGCGGAGAGGGACAGGAGATTTCGATGAGTTTCAAGGTTGCGGTAGTCGGCGCCACGGGCAATGTGGGCCGCGAAATGCTCAACATTCTGGACGAGCGCGGCTTCCCGGTGAGCGAAGTTGTGGCGCTGGCCTCGCGGCGCAGCCAGGGCACTGAGGTGTCCTTCGGCGACCGCACGCTGAAGGTCAAGGCGCTCGACACCTATGATTTTTCCGACACCGACATCTGCGTCATGTCGGCCGGCGGCAATGTTTCCAAGGAATGGTCGCCCAAGATCGGCAAGCAGGGCTGCGTCGTCATCGATAACTCGTCGGCTTTCCGCTACGACCCGGACGTGCCCCTGATCGTGCCGGAAGTGAACCCGGACGCGATCGAGCTGTTCTCGCGCAAGAACATCATCGCCAACCCGAACTGCTCGACGGCGCAGCTCGTCGTTGCGCTGAAGCCGCTGCATGACGTCGCCACCATCAAGCGCGTCGTCGTCGCCACCTACCAGTCGGTTTCCGGCGCCGGCAAGGAAGGCATGGACGAGCTCTTTACCCAGACCCGCGCGGTTTTCGTCGCCGATCAGGTCGACGTCAAGAAGTTCACCAAGCGCATCGCCTTCAACGTCATCCCGCATATCGACGTCTTCCTCGACGACGGCTTCACCAAGGAAGAATGGAAGATGGTGGCCGAAACCAAGAAGATGCTCGATCCCAAGATCAAGCTGACGGCGACCTGCGTGCGCGTGCCGGTGTTCATCGGCCACTCGGAAGCGGTCAACATCGAGTTCGAAAAGCCGATCACGGCCGACGAGGCGCGCGAGATTCTACGCGAGGCGCCCGGCTGCCAGGTCTTGGACAAGCGCGAGAACGGCGGCTACATCACGCCGCTCGAATCGGCCGGCGAGGACGCCACCTTCATCTCGCGCATCCGCGAGGACTCGACCGTCGACAACGGCCTGTCGATGTGGGTCGTCTCCGACAATCTGCGCAAGGGTGCGGCGCTGAACGCCGTCCAGATCGCCGAGCTCCTGGTCGAGCGGGGCCTGATACAGCCGAAGAAGAAGGCGGCCTGACGGCCCTTCATTTCTCGCTCACGGGCCGCACCGCCGCTGGCGCGGCTGGCCCTCCGCGGGGGCGCCGGACGACCGGCGGCCCGCAGTCGCGGGCTCGGCCTTCGGCCGTTGGTTTTGCTTATCGGCGCCGAGACGGATGAGGGGTGCTGGACGGAGTGAGACGGCGCCAAGCGAAACGCCGTTTGCTGGCCACCCCGCTTCAGAAGGGCTTGCCGCATGACCGGTGCTCAGCCTGCTGACATCATTCTACGTTCGGCCCGTCGTTCGGAGGCCGGCGCCATCGCGAAGGTGATGCGGGCGTCGCTCAGTTCCTTCGAATGGATGCCGGTGGTGCACACGCCGGAGGAGGATTTCGCCTTCATCCGCGACATCGTCCTGCCCGGGCAGCAGGTGGCGGTTGCCGAGGCCGGCGAGCGGATCGTCGGCTTCATCGCCGTCAGCGGCGATTGGGTCGAGCAGCTCTATCTCGATCCCGCCTGGACTGGACAAGGCATCGGCAGCCGGCTGCTCATGGAGGCGACCGCCGGTTTGCCATCGATCAAGCTGCATTGCTTCCAGGCCAACACCGGCGCCCGCCGCTTTTACGAACTCCACGGATTTCGCGCCGAAGCTTTCGGCGACGGCACGACCAACGAAGAAGGCCTGCCCGATATTCTCTATGTCCGCAGCTGCTAGTCCAGCGGCCGGGATAGCGGGCTCTACCTGGGATCCAGCACAGAATTGAGATCGTCGTGCTCTGATGCCATGTGGCCGCTTGCGATGGCCTCGACTTCTTCGCGCTGTAAATCCTTAGTCGCGAATGATTGCCTAGCTAATTCCCGCAACAGCTTCATTGCCTCTTCCGCCCGCTCCGCCGGCACGAACAGATGGTCGTGGTAGAAAGCCGAGACCGGATTGACACCCATGCCGGCAGCCGCCAGCCGTGCCGTGATGGCGGCCAGGAAGCCGACCGCCTCCAGCGAGGAATGGATGTCGAGCGTGATCATCCGGCAGCGGAACGTGCCGGCAAGGCCGGCTGATTTCGCCTCGTCCTCGGTCACGATCAGCGTCAGGCCTTCCCGCTCGCGAAATTGCATGACCGGATCGAGTCCGTCCGGCATGGCCACACCCGGCGCCACCGTCGCGAAGACATAGATGCGCGGCAGCAGTTGCGGCGTCATCGACGCCAGCAGTCTTTGCAGATTGGTCTCGCCGGTCATCTTGTCTCCTTCGGCGGTGTGCCAGCAGCCTGGCGCTGCGATGGTGGCTGCTCCTCGGAACTAACCGCGGCTGGGCGCCGGTAATTCCTCTCTACTCAAACGACATCGCGATGTCGCGGCCCGTCGAGCTTGCGCGGATGGTGAATAGCACAATATACGGGATCGGGGCCGTCCGGCTCTGGCGCGGTGCCCTCGGAGGTTCTTGCGCGGTCTGTGCAGTTTCCTGGAAATGCTTTTGAGGGGTTTCGATGATCGTCCGCCCGCGCCCAGGATTCCTGCACCTGTTCTTCATCATGCGCGGCTCCGTGGTGCCGCGCATCCTGCCGCAGATATTCGGCTTTGCCGCCTATGGCGCGCTGGTGGTGCTGATCGTGCGTGCCCTCAAGTTCGATTTCGGCAATGCCGGCACCGCGCCCTTCGCTTTGCTTGGCGTCGCGTTGTCGATCTATCTCGGCTTCCGCAACAACGCCGCCTATGACCGCTGGTGGGAGGCGCGTAAGCTGTGGGGCCAGCTCGTCTTCGACATCCGCAACCTGGCGCGCGCCTCGACCGGGCTGATCGAGGACCGCAGCGAGCTGCGCGGCCTGCTGATGGACGCTATCGCCTTCTGCCATTACCTGCGCGGCCTGCTGCGGCGGGTGGACGCCGTGCCGGAGGCGCGGGGCTTCATCGGCAACGAGGCCGAGTCCGTGACGAAGGCCGCCAACGCTCCCGACGCCATGGTGCGCCGGATGGGCGCACGCGTCGCGGCCCTACGCAAGAGCGGCGCGATCGATACGATCGGCTACCGCATCCTCGACGAGCGGCTGTCGGAGATCGCCGCCGCCCAGGCCGGCTGCGAGCGCATCATGGGCACGCCGCTGCCCTTCGCCTATACGCTGCTCCTGCAGCGGACGGCCTATGTCTTCTGCCTGCTCCTGCCGTTCGGGCTGGCCTCGGCCACGGGCTGGGCGACGCCGCTGTTCACGGCGCTGATTGCCTACACCTTCTTCGGCCTCGACGCGCTGTCGGAGGAGCTCGAGGATCCGTTCGGCACTCAGCCCAACGATCTCGCGCTGGACGGCCTCTGCCGCGTCTGCGAGATTTCCGTGTTCGAGGCGTTGGGCGAGACGCCGCCAAAGATGATCCCGGCCGACAAATTCTATTTCTCGTAAGCGTCGCGGCCCGCTTCCCCACGGCGGTTTCTGAAAAAAGCGCACCGACCCCTGTAGGATCGCCGCGTGATCCCCCGTCCTTGGCTCGAACCCGGCAAAACAGCCAAGCCTAGTCATCAGGAGGGAACACCAATGAGCATTTCAGAAGCCGCGCCGGTTTCGTACGGCGCCTTGTGGACCGGGCGGGTGCTCAGCGCCATCGTCGTCCTGTTCATGATCTTCGACGGCGTCATCAAGCTGCCGCCGCTCGCCATAGTAACCGAGACGATGACGCAGCTTGGCTGGCCGGCCGATCAAAACATCGCGCGGCTGCTCGGCATCATCGGGCTGATCTCGACAGCGCTCTATGCGCTGCCGCGCACCTCGGTGCTCGGCGCCATCCTGCTCACCGCCTATATGGGCGGCGCCATTTCCACGCATGTGCGCATCGGCAACCCGCTGTTCTCGCACACGCTGTTCGGCGTCTATCTCGGGATTATCCTGTGGGGCGGGCTCTATCTGCGTGATGCCAGAGTGCGCGCGCTGATCCCGTTCGGCCGATAAGAGGAGGAGAAAAGATGCTTGTCACCATCCTTATCATCCTCGTCGTCATCATCGCCGCCGTGCTCATCCTTGCCGCGTCACGGCCGAACGATTTCGTCGTCAGCCGTTCCGCCAGCATCAAGGCGCCGGCCGAGACGATCTTCCCGCTGATCAACGACTTCAAGCACTGGCCGAGCTGGTCGCCCTTCGAAAAGCTCGATCCGAACATGAAACGCACGCTTTCAGGCGCCGAAAACGGCAAAGGCGCCGCCTACGCCTGGGAGGGCAACAGCAAGGCCGGAAAGGGCCGCATGGAGATCGTCAACTCGGTGCCGTCATCCCTGGTCTCGTTGAGGCTCGATTTCGAAAAGCCGTTCCGGGCCAGCAATAGCGTCGACTTCACCTTGTCGCCGTCTGGCGGGAACACGTCCGTCACCTGGACAATGCGGGGCGGCCGGCCGTTCATCGCCAAGCTGATGAGCCTATTCATGAATTTCGATGCGCTGATCGGCAAGGATTTCGAGGCTGGACTCGACAATCTGAAGCGCTTCGCCGAACGATAAAATCTAATAGTTTCAAGTATATAAAAGGCCGCCGGCGCAGGTTGCGCCGGCAATCTTCATTGCCTTCGGGATCAAATTAGCCGTCTGCGAGTTAAAGACATGGCGGCGAGGACGGCGATCCGCGTGAGAGAGGAACCACAATGAAGAAAGCGATGGTCATTCTGGTGTTGGCGACGGCGCTCGGCGCGTGTTCGCAAACCGAGAAAGGCGCCGCGATCGGCGGCCTGGGCGGCGCGGCTGTCGGCGCCGCCGTTGCCAACGATCCGGTACAGGGAGCGGTTGTCGGCGGCGCCGTCGGCGCGGTGGCAGGCGCACTGATCGGCCACGCCAGCGAAAGCGGCCAGTGCCGGTACCGCGATCGCTACGGGCGCGTCTACATCGCGCGCTGCCCGCAAGGCTATTGAGGCATCAGGCCAAAGAAAAACGGCGGGCAAGGGCCCGCCGTTTCCGTTAATGCGCGTCGCACTGAAGCGGATTCAAGCGACGCGCTTTAAGCCTTTGTTTTGATGCATGTCGTTCTCCCAAACCGCTGCGCGCTTTGGGGCGACATGCATTGGCGAAGAAAGGCCGGGATTACTCGGCGGTCGCGGCTTCGGCCTCGGCCGGCGCGGCGGTCGCCGCGGCAACGGCAGCAGCGGCGTCTTCCTGCGCCTTCTTCAGCAGGGTGGCGCGTTCCTGCGCCTTCTTGCCGGGCTCGGCCTTCTTCGGGTTCGAGCGGGCTTCGCGCTTGGCGATGCCGGCCTCGTCGAGGAAGCGCAGCACGCGGTCGGTCGGCTGGGCGCCATGCGAGAGCCAATGCTTGACGCGGTCCGCGTCGACCTTGACGCGCTCGCCGTCCTTCGGCAGCAGCGGATTCCACGAGCCGAGCGCCTCGATGAAACGGCCGTCGCGGGGCGAACGGGCGTCGGCGACGACGACGTGGTAGTAGGGGCGCTTCTTCGAGCCCGCGCGGGCCAGTCTGATCTTCAGTGCCATTCTTTATCTCCTAAAAGCTCTGATTTCGTTGATCGGGTTTTTGGCTTTGTGCAAGTCGTTGTCCCAAAACCGCTGCGCAGTTTTGGGCGACATGCACTTGATTAGCCGGCTTTGGCAGCGCCGTTGTTGGCGGCGATCTGTTCGTGATGCCGGATCACTTCGCGGATGACGAAGTTCAAGAATTTCTCCGCGAAATCCGGATCGAGGTTCGCATCCTTCGCCAGTTGGCGAAGGCGGGCGATCTGCTGCTGCTCGCGCGCCGGATCAGCAGGCGGCAGGCCATGCTCGGCCTTGAGCACGCCGACCGCCTTGGTGCAGCGGAAGCGCTCGGCCAGCATATGGATGAGGGCGGCGTCGATATTGTCGATCGAAGCGCGGTAGCCCGCCAGAACGGCGCGTGCGTCGGCCATGTCCTTCTCCTCGTTCATCGCCCCCTCACTTCTTCTTCCCAAGGCCGGGCAGCCCACCGCCGCCGAGGCCCGGAAGGCCCGGCAACTTCATGCCGCCGGGCAGGCCCGGCAACCCACCACCGGGAAGCCCGCCGGGCATCCCGCCCGGCAGGCCTTTGCCGAGGCCGGCAGCCTGGGCCTGCTTCTGCAGGGCCTCGAGCTGCTTGGGATCCATCTTGGAGAGGTCCGGCATGCCGCCGCCCGGCATCATGCCGCCAAGGCCCATCTTCGAGGCAAGGCCGCCCATCATGCCGCGCATCAGGCCGCCGCCTTTGCCCTTGCCGCCCATCGCCTTCATCATGTCGGCCATGCCGCGATGCATCTTCAATAGCTTGTTGATCTCGGCAGCATCCGTGCCGGAGCCGGCGGCGATACGCTTCTTGCGCGAGTGCTTCAGGATGTCGGGGTTGGAGCGCTCCGCCTTGGTCATCGAGGAGATGATGGCGAGCTGGCGGCGGAACATCTTGTCGTCGAAACCGGCGGCGGCAAGCTGGTCCTTCATCTTGCCCATGCCGGGCATCATTCCCATGATGCCGCCCATGCCGCCCATCTTCGACATCTGCTGAAGCTGCGCGGCAAGGTCATTCAGGTCGAACTTGCCCGACTGCATCTTCTTGGCCATCGCCGCCGCCTGCTCGGCGTCGATGGTCTCGGCGGCCTTCTCGACAAGGCTGACGATGTCGCCCATCCCGAGAATGCGGTCGGCGATGCGCTTGGGATGGAATTCCTCCAGCCCGTCCATCTTTTCGCCGGTGCCGATCAGCTTGATCGGCTTGCCGGTGACGGCGCGCATCGAAAGCGCCGCGCCGCCGCGGCCGTCGCCGTCCATGCGGGTGAGCACCAGGCCGGTAATGCCGACGCGCTCGTCGAAGCTCTTGGCGAGGTTGACGGCGTCCTGGCCGGTCAGCGAGTCGGCGACCAGCAGGATCTCGTGCGGCGAGGACACCTTCTTGATGTCGGCCATCTCGACCATCAGCGGCTCGTCGATATGGGTGCGCCCGGCGGTGTCGAGGATAACGACGTCATGGCCGCCGAGCCTGGCCGCGTGCACGGCACGCTTGGCGATATCGACCGGGCTCTGGCCGGCGATGATCGGCAGCGTCGCCACCTTCACCTGCTCTCCGAGCTGGCGCAGCTGCTCCTGCGCGGCGGGGCGCCGCGTGTCGAGCGAGGCCATCAGGACCTTCTTGTTCTGCCGCTCGGTCAGGCGCTTGGCGATCTTGGCCGAGGTCGTCGTCTTGCCGGAACCCTGCAAGCCGACCATCATGACGACGACGGGCGCCGGCGCGTTGAGGTCGACGGCGACGCCTTCGGCGCCGAGCATGTCGACCAGCTCGTCATGGACGATCTTAACGACCATCTGCCCGGGCTTGATCGACTTCAGCACCGCGGCGCCGACCGCCTTCTCGTGCACCTTGTCGGTGAAGGAACGCACCACCTCCAGCGCGACGTCCGCCTCGAGCAGCGCGCGTCGCACCTCGCGCAGCGCTGCCGAGACATCCGCCTCGGACAGCGCGCCGCGGCCGGTCAGGCCGTTCAGAATGGAGCCAAGGCGCTCCTGAAGGGATTCAAACATTCTTTTCCTTTCCCTGGCATCCGAATGATGCCCGAGAGGTAGTGCGTTCGCGCCGGGCCGCCAAGCAAAAGCACAAAGCCAAAAAGCACCCGGGGGCGCATCGCGCTGCCGGGTGTTGGCCTCCAGGATCGGTTTACAGCTCTTGCCTCAAAGAGGCGTCGGCGTCCTGGTCGGCTTTCGCGGAGGTGTACTCGTCGCGGAATTCGTGCGCGTCTAGACAGGAAAACGACCCGAGAGTCAAGGTGTCGGGTGATAAGCCCTGCGCAATCGCTTGAAGTTGGCGGCCGTCAGCAGCCGGTTCAAGCCAGCGCCTCGCCATCCAGGATGCGCGTATAGAGATCGAGATATCCTTGTGCCGTCCGGGCAATGGGAAACCGATCGGCGGCGGATTCACGGCACGGTTCGGGCGAAAGCGCGGCGATGTCAGCCAAGGCTTGCTCGAACTCCGCATCGGTATCGAAGAGGCGTCCGGTGGCATCGTCGACGATTTCCGGCAGCGCGCCGCGCGGCGTCGTCAGCACCGGCGTGCCGCACAGCATCGCCTCGACCGGCGCCATGCCGAACGGCTCTTCCCAGGCAATCGGGTTGAGAAAGGCCCTGGCCCCACCCAGCAGGCGCAGCTTCTCTTCGCCGTCGACGGTGCCGTGGTAGCGGAAGCGGCGGCTGAGGCTCTTGAAGAAGACGCCCTGGCGGCGGACTTTCGTTCGTTGCAGAAGCTGCCAGCGCGAGCCGCCGGCGATGTCGAGCTGGAAATCGAAGGCCCTGGCGAGATCGACGGCCCGGTTGAGGTTCTTGCCGGCGCGGGCGATGCCGGCCAGGAACAGCAGCCGGCTCGTCTTGCCGGCGGACAGGCGATAGGCGTCGATCGGAAAGCCATTGTAGACGAAGGTTTCCCGTCCGTGGTTGCGCGCATGGCTGGCGCTGACGAAGTTCCAGTTCTGCCTCTTTTTCGTAAATTCCGGGTCAAAGCCGTGCATCGTGTAGAGCGCCGGGCGCGCTGTCTCGATGTACCAGCCATTGAAATGCACGATGTCGGCGTCGGCCGGGATTGCGGCGCGGCATTCGGCGGCCGAAGACGCCTGCCGCACTTCGCATAGCGGATGGCTAGAGCCGCGACCGGCAATCAGGACCACCTTGTGGCCGAGGCGCGAAAACTCTTTTGCCAGCCAGTCGACCTGCCGCTCGGTGCCGCCATAGCCTTTGCAGGGAATGGCGCGTTCCGCCACCAGCGTGATGCGCATCAGGTGAGCCCGCCGGTTTTCTGCCTGGCCATGATCCGGTCCAGAATCCGGTTTCCGCCTTTTTGGATCATGGTCCCTCCGGCCCGACCTTCAGGGGCGAGCGGCGATGCAGAAGCAAGAGCATCGTCAGCAGCGTGCTCGCGATGCCGATCGCGGCGATGAGAACAGCGTCCCAACTCGTCCAGCCGGGGCCTTCGAGCGGCTTGGCGGTGAACAGGGCGAAGGAATTGTAGCCCTGCTGGTGCGAGATGAGCAGGAAGCCGGTCAGGTTGTTGCCGAGATGGGCGCCGAAGGCAGCGCCCAAATTGCCGGTCACATAGACCAGCAGCGTCAGCAGCAGCGCGAAGGTGGCGATCGAGACCAGCACACAGGCATTGATGGCAAACGACGAGGCCGAGCTCCAATGCAGCGCGGCGAAGAGAAGCGCCGGCAGCGCGGCCCAGATCAGCGGGCTGCCAAACCGGCTGGCAAGGCCGCGCAGCAGATAGCCGCGGAACAGAGCCTCCTCCGACGAGGTCTGCAGGAAGGCGAGCGGCACGATCGGCACGAGGAAGAGCAGCCAGGACGAGAAGGCGATTGATCCGCGGGTGATCTCCGGCTGCAGCCAATAGAGTAGGACCTCCGAGAACAAGGAGGTGATCAGAACCGCGGCGAGGCCTTTGAGGAAACCGCCGCGCGAGATGCGGCGGTCTGCGCCGATCAGCGCCGAGAGCGGCTCGCCATGCACGAAGCGCATCGCCACCCAGAGACCGATCCAGATGCCGGCAAAAGACGCCAGCGCGGTGAGGATGCCGACGGGCGAGGCAAGGAAATCCTGGATCGGCTGTCCGGTCGCCGGGCCGGGGAGGCGCAAGACGATGAAGGCGATGGTGCCGGCGACGAGCACGACAAGCGTCATGGCGAGCCAGAAGAAAACGACGATCGCCGTTCCCAGCAGGAGCCAGAACGGGGTGGTTTTCTCGTTCGGCGAGCGCCGGTAGCGCTCGAAGGCAGCACTGTCGATGATCACGCGGGTCCCCTGCCGGACGCTTTCGGGTCGCATGATCTAGGGGATTGGCGTTTTCGGCGCAATCGCTCCCGTTAAATCAAGCAACGGGTTGGACCGCTCCGACTGCAGGGAGCATCGAAACTACTGGCGGATTGCATGAGTTGGAGATGGTGCGGGCCGCCCGTCAAACGTCTGCGCCGGGAAGTCGGAGCCGGTCGAAAACATTTCGGCCCGCGGATTAACCGTTTTGCCGCTTTTTCCGCTTAAGAAGCTCACCATGAAACGCGTCATCGCCATCGCCGACCGCGCGGCTCTCGTCTCGCTGAGACTGCTCGCAGCGCTCAACGTGCTGTTTTTCCTGTCGTTCCTCGTGGTCGTGCTGCTGGCCGGCAGGGCGCATGCCGAAGCGGCCGCCTGTGGCGGCAGCGATCTGCTGGCAAGTCTTTCAAAGAGCGATCCCGCCGCCTTCAAGAAGGTTGAGACCGAGGCCGCCGCCGTTCCGAACGGCAAGGGCCTGCTGTGGAAGCTGGAGAAACCGGGCGAAAGGCCGTCCTTCCTGTTCGGCACCATGCACATCACCGACCAGCGCGTCATCACGCTGCCGGCCATGGCGCAGAGAGCCTATGACGGCGCCGACACCGTCATCATCGAAACCACCGACGCGCTCGACAAGGCCAAGATGATGGCCGCCATGGCCGCCGAACCTGGCCTGATGATGTTCACCGACAACACGACGCTGTCCTCGCTGCTGTCGCCAGAAGACGTGGCCGTGCTGAACAAGGGGCTCGACGCACGCGGCATCCCGCCCCTGACGGTCGCCAAGATGAAGCCGTGGATCCTGTCGGCCATGGTGGCGCTGCCGGCCTGCGAGGTGGCGCGCCAGGCCGCTGGCGCGCCGGTGCTGGACGTCAAGCTGGCCTCGAACGCCAAAGCGTCCGGGAAGGACGTCGAGGGATTGGAAACCGCCGTCGACCAGTTGCGCGCCATGGCCTCGCTGCCGCTTGCCTACCACATGAAGGGGCTGGTCGAGACGCTGAAGCTCGGCGACAGGGTGAACGACGTCAACGAGACCATGATCGTCCTCTACCAGCGCGGCGAGGTCGGCATGTTCTGGCCGCTGTTCCGCACCGTGCTGCCCGACGCCGCGGACGACCAGGCCGGCTATGCCGCCTTCGAGCAGACCATGATCACCAGCCGCAACAAGGTTATGGTCGCCCACGCCATGCCGATTCTGGCCAAGGGCAACGCCTTCATGGCGGTCGGCGCGTTGCATCTGCCCGGCCCTGACGGACTGGTCGAAGATTTCCGCAAGGCGGGGTATATTGTTACCGCCGTCAACTGAGTCGTCTGGCGGCTGGGGAGCGGAAAATGCCGGTTTTTCAGCGCTTTCCGCCCGCCCGCGTGAAACCGATTGTGGAATCGCGCGTTGATGGCTGTTGATTGAAGCCTTTCATTCCAAGGAGGACACGTTTCATGGCGAACCCTAATGACCCCTTCACCCCTCCGAGCACGCCTCCCTCGTCGGGTGGTGGCGGCAGCGGGTGGTTGATCGCCCTTGTTGTCATTATCCTGGCCGTTGTTGCGTATTATGTTTTTGGCAGAAGCGGCGGCGAAAAGGCTCCGGCGCCCGCCGAGCCGCCGGCCGCCACCACGCCGGCCCCGGCGCCTGCTCCGGCCGAACCAGCGCCTGCAACGCCGGCTCCCGCTCCGGCACCAGCGCCTGCCCCAGAACCCGCTCCGGCCCCAGCTCCGGCACCCGCCCCGGCTCAGTAATCGGGCCCAATCCACGACGAACGGCCCGCCGAAAGGCGGGCCGTTTGTTTTGGATGCATCCATTCATGAATGTGGGCGCGCGGACATTGTCAGCCGCCGGCGGCGCGACGCCGAAAGTATTCCTCTCATCGCGCGAAGCAGCGGGCTGGCGGAGCCGCACCGCTAAATGTGGATCGGCTTGAAGAACGTGGCCAGCGCCGCTTCCTTGACCGCTTCCGACATGGTCGGGTGCGCATGGCAGGTGCGGGCGAGGTCTTCCGAGGAGCCGCCGAACTCCATCAGCACCGCCGCCTCATGGATCATCTCGCCGGCGCCGAAGCCGACGATATGGACGCCGAGCACGCGGTCGCTGGCCTTGTCGGCCAGGATCTTCACGAAGCCGTCGGTGTGCAGCATGGCGCGCGCCCGGCCATTGGCGCTGAACGGGAATTTTCCGACCTTGTAGTCGATGCCGGCCTTCTTCAGCTCCTCCTCGGTCTTGCCGACGGAGGCGATTTCCGGGCTGGTGTAGACGACGCTCGGGATGACGTCGTAATTCACGTGGCCGGCCTGGCCGGCGATCATCTCGGCCACCGCCACGCCCTCGTCCTCGGCCTTGTGCGCCAGCATCGGCCCGGCGATGACGTCGCCAATGGCATAGATGCCGGGCACGTTGGTCATGAGATGCCCGTCGGTCTTGACCTGGCCGCGCTCGTCCATCTCGACGCCCGCTTCCTTCAAACCAAGGCTGTCGGCATAGGGGCGACGTCCAGTAGCGACAAGCACGACATCCGCCTCGATGGTTTCCGCCGCGCCACCCTTGACCGGCTCGAACGTCACGCTGGCGCCCTTCTTTGATTTGGCGACGCCGGTGACCTTGGCGCCGAGCTTGAACTCGAAGCCCTGCTTGGACAGCAGCCGCTGGAACTGTTTCGAGACCTCGCCGTCCATGCCGCCGAGGATGGTGTCGAGGAACTCGACGACGGTGACCTTGGCGCCGAGCCTGGCCCAGACCGAGCCGAGCTCCAGCCCGATGACGCCGCCGCCCACCACCACGAGGCTGGCCGGCACCTTGGCCAGCGACAGCGCGCCGGTCGAGGACACGATCACCTTCTCGTCGAAGTCGACCTTGACGCCCGGAATGCCGGCGACGTCGGAACCGGTGGCGATGACGATGTTCTTCGTCTCGAGCTCCTCGACCTTGCCGTCCTCGCCGGTCACCGACACCTTGCCGGCGCCGATCACCTTGCCGGTGCCGCGGAAGCTGTCGATCTTGTTCTTCTTGAAGAGGAAGGCGACGCCGTTGACGTTCGACGCCACCGTCGCATCCTTATGCGCCAGCATCTTCTTGAGATTGAGCTTCGGCGCGCCGACCTCGACGCCCAGCATATCGAAGGAATGACCGGCTTCCGCGAACATCTCGGAGGCGTGGAGCAGCGCCTTCGACGGGATGCAGCCGATGTTGAGGCAGGTGCCGCCGAAGGTGGCGTTCTTCTCGACCACCGCTGTCTTCAGGCCGAGCTGCGCCGCCTTGATGGCGCAGACATAGCCGCCCGGTCCCGATCCGATGATTACGACGTCATAAGCCATGAGGCTGTCCTTCTTATCCGGCTTGGAGCGGTTCGAGATCGAACCGCTCCGATATTTCTTTGTACGCAATTCCGAAACGGAAAACCGCTGGGCACTTTTCCTGGAATTGCTCTAGCGGCCGCCGCTCACATTGAGGATCGCGCCCGTTATATAGGAGGCCGCATCCGACAGAAGATAGAGAACCGCGCTTGCGACCTCATCGGCCGTGCCCGCGCGCTTCATCGGCAGCATCTCCTGCATCCGCGCCACGCGATCGGGCTGGCCGCCGGAGGCATGGATATCGGTTTCGGTGATACCGGGACTGACCGCATTGACGCGGATGCCTTCCAGCACCACCTCGCGCGCCAGGCCGATCGTCAGCGTGTCGATCGCGCCCTTGGAGGCGGCGTAGTCGACATATTCGCCGGGCGAGCCCAGCCTGGCAGCCGCCGAAGAGAGATTGACGATGGCGCCGCCCTTGCCGCCATGCCGGGTCGACATGCGCTTCACCGCCTCGCGCGCGCAGAGGAAGGAGCCGACGACGTTGACGCGCATCATCCGCTCGACCCGCGCCGCACTCATCTCGTCGACGCGCGCCTTGACGTCGACGATGCCGGCATTGTTGACGAAAGCGTCGAGCCGGCCGAAGGCCTTGTCCACCGCCTCGAATATTGCCACCACATCGGCCTCGTTGCCGACATCGCCCTTGACCGCGATTGCCTCACCGCCGGTGGCTTCGAGCTCGGCGACCAACATCTCGGCAACCGCCTGGTTGGAGACGTAGTTGATCGCGACCCGAAAGCCGGCCTGGACGGCCTGCCGGCAGATGGCGGCGCCGATGCCGCGGCTGCCGCCGGTGACCAGCAGCGTCTTCTTGTCAGCGCTCATTCCTGGCAGCCTTTCAGGGCAAAGACGTCCCACGGCACCTTGGAAAAGCCGGCGGGACCGTAAGCGGCCGACATTTCGAGCGACGGCCCAAGATCGGGGAAGATGAGGCTCTTCGGCGCATCGGCGCCCTCGGCCGGGAACAACCCGATGGTGCCCTTCTCATCGGCGCTGTAGATCACGCCTTCCCAAACCGTGCAGGCGGCAAGCTCCTCGCCGGTGGCGTCGCCGGTCGGGCATTTGTACATCAGCGAGCCGTGCGGTCGCCCAGCGCTCCCCTCCGTCCACATGGCTATGCCGTCGAGCACGACATTGTTGTCGAGGATCATGCGGAACGTGTTGGTGATCGTTGCCGAGGTGCCGGTCGGAGTGAAATCGATCTCGGCGCCGCTTTTCGCCTCGCCATAGACGGCAAGCTGGATCGGGCAGGCGGCCTGCGCGGCCGCAGGGATCATCATCACGCCGACCGCTATCGATGCAGTCAACAGGCTTTCGGACAAGAAAGAGCAGATCGTCACAGCTATCCGCCTTGAACAGCTTGATCGAGGATGAAGACCGTCGAAAGGAAATAGTCTATCTCGAACGCAACGTTGTCATTCCTGTCGACTGGAATGGTGTTCACCTCGTATTTGAGGGTCAAGTTGCGAGAACTCTCCGCCAACTCAATGTAAACGTCGCGCTCACGACCGCCGCCGATTGCCCACTTGAATTCGCTCTTGTTCAGGAACTGAAGAGCCTTGGGCAGAGTATGTATCTCTATCGGCTTTCTGCCTGCAAAAGTTACCGGATGCCGCCCCACATTGACGTCCAGATGGCCGTACCAAGTCGGCATCATTCCATTCGATTGCAATCTTCCGAACACAGGTTCGACGCTAATCGACCGCAGGCGAAAATCGGGGCTGAAGAAGAACTCGCAATTTCGACCATAGATGCACCAAGCTGACTCGGCGTCCTCGTGGCGATAATGATTGTCCGCCCGCACATCCTCCGGGTCGATTAAGCCTCGAACCGTCTCACGGCTGCTTTTGCCGAGTTCGACGGGCCCCGCCCGGCCTGTCGTTACAAGCTCGAACAGATCGATTGGCTCGACAGTCTCAGCCACCGCGCCAACCTTAGAGATCGAGCACCAGCCGCTCGGGATCCTCCAGGCTTTCCTTGACGCGCACCAGGAAGGTCACAGCTTCCTTGCCGTCGACGATGCGATGGTCGTAGCTCAGCGCCAGATACATCATCGGACGGATGACAATCTGACCGCCGACCACCACCGGCCGATCCTGGATCTTGTGCATGCCGAGGATGCCGGACTGCGGCGCGTTGAGGATCGGCGTCGACATCAGCGAGCCGTAAACGCCACCGTTGGAAATCGTGAATGTGCCGCCTTGCATGTCCGCGACCGAGAGCTTGCCGTCGCGCGCCGCAAGCCCGAGCCGGCCGATTTCCTTCTCGATCTCGGCGATCGACATCTGGTCGGCGTCGCGCACCACCGGCACCACCAGGCCCTTGTCCGTGCCGACGGCGACGCCGACATGAGCAAAATTCTTGTAGATGATGTCGGTGCCGTCGATCTCGGCATTGACCGCCGGTATCTCCTTCAGCGCATGCGTCACCGCCTTGGTGAAGAAGCCCATGAAGCCGAGCTTCACGCCATGCTTCTTCTCGAACACGTCCTTGTACTTGGCCCTGAGCGCCATCACCGCGCTCATGTCCACCTCGTTGAAGGTGGTGAGCATGGCGGCGGTCGACTGCGCTTCCTTGAGGCGGCGGGCGATGGTTTGACGGAGCTTTGTCATGCGCACGCGCTCCTCGCGCGAGGCATCGTCGGGCGCGGAAGGCGCGCGGGCCGCGACAGGCGCAGGCGCAGGGGCCGCCCTGGGCGTCTCCGTCGGCTGCGAAGGCGCGCCCTTGGCGATCGCGTCGAGCACATCGCCCTTCAGCACCTGGCCGCGCTTGCCCGAGCCGGACAACTGGTCGACCGAGAGATTGTGCTCGGCGATGAGCTTGGCCGCAGCCGGCGCCGGCGGCATGGTGCGCGGCTCGATCGCGCCGCCATCGCCGGCCATCTTGGCGGTTTCGGCCGCAGCCTGCTTGACCGTGGACGCGGCGTCCGGGCTCGAGGCCTGCGCCACCGCTTGCGGCTTGGTGGTGGGAGCGGCGGGGGCGGCGGCCGCGCCGCCGGCCGAAATCGAGGCATCTTGGCGGTTTCGGCCGCAGCCTGCTTGACCGTGGACGCGGCGTCCGGGCTCGAGGCCTGCGCCACCGCTTGCGGCTTGGTGGTGGGAGCGGCGGGGGCGGCGGCCGCGCCGCCGGCCGAAATCGAGCCGAGCAGCGCGCCGACATTGACCGTCTCGCCTTCCTTGACGGTGATTTCGGCGAGCGTTCCGGCGCCCGCGGCAGGCACCTCCACCGTCACCTTGTCGGTTTCGAGCTCGACCAAGGGCTCGTCGGCGGTGATCGCGTCGCCGACCTTCTTGAACCACTTGCCGACGGTCGCCTCGGTGACTGATTCGCCGAGAGTGGGGACGCGGATTTCGGTAGCCATTGTGCCTGTCCGTTCTCTTCTCTTCTTGAGGTCTGTTTCTTCCGGCCTGCTACTCACCGAGCGCGTCGTCGAGCAAGGCAGCGAGCTGGCTGAGATGCTTCGACATCAACCCGGTCGCCGGCGAGGCCGAGGCCGGCCGGCCGGTGTAGCGCACCCGCTGGTGCTTGGCGTCGATATGCGCCAGCACCCATTCGAGATAGGGGTCGATGAACGACCAGGCGCCCATGTTCTTGGGCTCCTCCTGGCACCACACCATCTCGGCGTTGCGGAAGCGCGACAGTTCGGTGATCAGCGCCTTGGCCGGGAACGGATAGAGCTGTTCGACGCGCAGCAGGTAGATGTCGTTGATGCCGCGCTTCTCGCGCTCCTCGTAGAGGTCGTAATAGACCTTGCCCGAGCACAGCACGACACGGCGGATCTTGGAATCCTTCACCAGCTTGATCGGCTGGTTGGGCAACAGCTGCGCATCGTCCCACAACAGCCGATGGAAGGAGCTTTCGCCCGCCATTTCCGACAGCGTCGACACCGCCCGCTTGTGGCGCAGCAGCGACTTCGGCGTCATCAGGATCAGCGGCTTGCGGAAGTCGCGCTTCAATTGCCGGCGCAGGATGTGAAAATAGTTAGCCGGCGTGGTGACATTCGCCACCTGCATGTTGTCTTCGGCGCAGAGCTGCAGGAACCGCTCCAGGCGCGCCGACGAGTGCTCCGGTCCCTGGCCCTCATAGCCGTGCGGCAGGAGGCAGACGAGGCCCGACATTCTCAGCCACTTGCGCTCGCCGGACGAGATGAACTGGTCGAATACCACCTGGGCGCCGTTGGCGAAATCGCCGAACTGCGCTTCCCAGAGCGTCAGCGCCTTAGGCTCGGCCAGGCTGTAGCCATATTCGAACCCGAGCACCGCCTCTTCCGAGAGCATCGAGTTGATGACCTCGTAGCCGGCCTGCGCCGCCGACAGATTGTTGAGCGGGATGTAGCGGGTCTCGTCGCGCTGGTCGTAGAGCACGGAATGGCGCTGCGAGAAGGTGCCGCGCTCGGAATCCTGGCCGGAGAGGCGGATCGGATTGCCGTCGAGCAGGATGGCGCCGAAGGCGAGCGCCTCGGCGGTCGACCAGTCGATGCCTTCGCCGGATTCGATCGCCTGGCGGCGGTTTTCGAGGAAGCGCAGGATCGTCTTGTGCGCCTCGAAATCCTTCGGCACCTCGGTCAGCTTCTTGCCGATTTCCTTGAGCGTCCGGACCGGCACCGCGGTCTTGCCGCGGCGCTGTTCGTCCTGGTTGTCGGCGGTGCGCAGGCCGGACCAGGCGCCGTCCAGCCAGTCGGCCTTGTTCGGCTTGTAGGCCTGGCCGACTTCCCACTCCTGCTCCAGATGCGCGCGCCAGTCGGCCCGCATCTTGTCGACCTCGGCCTGGGTGATGTGGCCTTCGGCGATCAGCCGGTCGGCATAGATCTGCACCGTCGTCTTATGGCTGCGGATGTTGCGGTACATGATCGGCTGGGTGAAGGACGGCTCGTCGCCCTCGTTGTGGCCGAAGCGGCGGTAGCAGAACATGTCCACCACCACCGGCTTGTGGAACTTCATGCGGAATTCGGTCGCAACCTTGGCGGCATGCACCACCGCTTCCGGATCGTCGCCGTTGACGTGGAAGATCGGCGCCTCGATCATCTTGGCCACATCCGACGGATAGGGCGACGAGCGCGAGAAGCGCGGATTGGTGGTGAAGCCGATCTGGTTATTGATGATGAAATGCAGCGTGCCGGCGACGCGATGGCCGCGCAGGCCTGACAGGCCAAGGATTTCGGCGATCACGCCCTGGCCGGCAAACGCCGCGTCGCCGTGCAGCAGCAGCGGCATCACCTTGGCGCGCTCGGACAGCGGCACGATCTCGCCGCGCTCGCGCCCGGCGAACTGGTCCTGCTTGGCGCGCGCCTTGCCCATCACCACCGGGTCGACGATCTCCAGATGCGAGGGGTTGGCGGTCAGCGACAGATGCACCTTGTTGCCGTCGAACTCGCGGTCCGACGAGGCGCCGAGATGGTACTTGACGTCGCCGGAGCCCTCGACCTCGTCTGGCGCGGCCGAGCCGCCCTTGAACTCGTGGAAGATGGCGCGGTGGGGCTTCGCCATCACCTGGGAGAGCACGTTGAGGCGGCCGCGATGGGCCATGCCGAGCACGATCTCCTTCAGGCCGAGCTGGCCGCCGCGCTTGAGGATCTGCTCCAGCGCCGGGATCAGAGACTCGCCGCCATCGAGGCCGAAGCGCTTGGTGCCCTTGTACTTGACGTCGATATACTGCTCGAAGCCCTCCGCCTCGATCAGCTTGGACAGGATCGCCTTCTTGCCGGTGGCGGTGAAGGTGATCTCTTTGTCGGCGCCCTCGATACGCGCCTGGATCCAGGCCTTCTCCTCGGGGTCGGAGATGTGCATGAACTCGACGCCCAGCGTCGAGCAATAGGTGCGGGTGAGAATGTCCAGCCCCCAGCGTCGAGCAATAGGTGCGGGTGAGAATGTCCAGCATCTGCCGGATGGTGCCGAACTCGAGCCCCAGCACATTGTCGAGGAAGATCGGCCGATCATAGTCGGCTGCCGTGAAGCCGTAATTCTCCGGCGATAGCTCGTTATAGTCCTCGAGCGGATTGGCGATGCCCAGCGGATCGAGCTTGGCGTGCAAATGGCCGCGCATGCGGTAGGCACGGATCATCATGATGGCGCGCACGGAATCGCGCGTCGCCTGGTGCACGTCGGCGTCCGAAAGCGCCGCGCCGTTGACGACCGCCTTCTCCTTCACCTTCTTTTCGATGTGCTTCTCGACCAGGCCCCAATTGCCGTCGAGCGCCGAAACCAGCTCGCCATTGGCCTGCATGGGCCAGGAGGGCTTCGCCCAGGAGGCGCCCTTGGCGTTCTTGCGGACGTCGCCGGCATCGTCCTTCAGCGCCGCGAAGAAATCCTGCCATTCGGGATCGACGGAGGCAGGATCGTCCTCATAGGCGGCATAGAGCGCGTCGATATAGTCGGCATTGCCGCCATAGAGGAACGAGGTGAGCGAGAATTGGTCGTTGGCCTGATCGTGTCGTGCCATTTTCGTTTGCGGAGCCTGGCTCCGTCTCCTTTTTGGAGTGAATGGTGAGTAGTGAATAGTGAATGGCCGCCGGCAGCGTTGCGACCTGCCGGCCGTGCTCCACTATTCGTCCGTTCTAGCCACCACTATTCACCATTCACTAGTTACTCACTTCAACCCTTAATCGCCTCGACCAGCGTCGTGCCGAGCCGCGCCGGCGACGGCGAAACCTTGATGCCGGCCGATTCCATCGCCGCGATCTTGTCTTCCGCGCCGCCCTTGCCGCCGGAGATCACCGCGCCCGCATGGCCCATGGTGCGGCCGGCCGGCGCCGTGCGCCCGGCGATGAAGCCCGCCATCGGTTTCTTGCGGCCGCGCTTGGCCTCGTCCTTCAAGAACTGCGCGGCGTCTTCCTCGGCCGAGCCGCCGATCTCGCCGATCATGATGATCGACTTGGTCTCGTCGTCGGCAAGGAACATCTCGAGCACGTCGATGAATTCGGTGCCCTTGACCGGATCGCCGCCGATGCCGACCGCGGTGGTCTGGCCAAGGCCGACATTGGTGGTCTGGAAGACTGCCTCATAGGTAAGCGTTCCCGAGCGGGAAACAACGCCGACCGAGCCCTTGCGGAAGATGTTGCCGGGCATGATGCCGATCTTGCATTCGTCGGGGGTGAGCACGCCCGGGCAGTTCGGACCGATCAGCCGCGAGGAGGAGCGGTCGAGCCGCGCCTTGACCTTGACCATGTCCATCACCGGTATGCCTTCGGTTATGCAGACGATCAGCGGGATCTCGGCCTCGATCGCCTCGATGATGGCCTCGCCCGCGCCCGCCGGCGGCACATAGATGACGGAGGCGTTGGCGCCGGTCTTTGCCTTGCCTTCGGCGACGGTGGCGAAGATCGGCAGGCTCTCGCCCTTGGCGCCGGTCCAGGTCTCGCCGCCCTTCTTCGGATGGATGCCGCCAACCATCTTGGTGCCATGATAGGCCAGCGCCTGCTCGGTATGGAACGTGCCGGTCTTGCCGGTCAGGCCTTGGACCAGCACCTTGGTGTTCTTGTCAACGAGAATGGACATGGGTGGGAACGCCTCTGAATTCAGCGATTACAAGAAAGGATTGACGGCCCGGACCGAGCCATAAACCTGGTTGTGGTTGAGATCTTCGGTGTAGAAAATCGGCGCGCCGAGCCGCTCTGCGGCCGCAAGCAACGTTGCGTCGTAATATTTGAGTTGATAGCGGCGCGCGAGACGAAGCCCCGCGATGACATAGGCCTGGTCCACCGGGACAAACGGAAGCGTGCCGAGAAAGACCAGCCACTGGTCAACCACAGCATCCGCAAAGACCGACTTCCGTCTTGCAACATTTGCGAACTCGGCCAAGGTCTGGCCGGAGACGCCGAACACAGTCCCGAGCACAAGCCGTTGCGCGACATCGTGGCGGCGAGGATCACTTGTCCTCTCCGAAGCCGCGTATAGGAGGACGTTCGAGTCGAGAAAGCATTCTATCCTCTCGTTCGGCATAGATATCGTCCCGGCTCCATTTGTATTCAGGGCCCAGGTCGAGTGGAGCTTCGGCCATCAGCCTGCGCATGCCCTCCCGTGCCCAGGCAATCCTGTCTTCCTGCTCGACCTCATGTTCAAGCAGCGAGCGGATAAGGGCGTTGAGCGTCGTCTTGCGACGCCCGGCGAGGCCGCGCGCCTTTTCGAGCAGAGCTTCATCCATAGCCAGCGTGACGTTCTTCATCGCCCGTCTCCACATAAACACACAGGGTAATATGTGCGATTATGTGTAGCCCTTCAACCGTCTTGCCCGCGATCTCCATTGGTTCAGCCTTCCTCCGAAGGCAAAACGCGCCGGTAGAGGCCGCTTACCATGTCTTGCCAGGCATCGCTGCCGGCGGGCTTGAACTGCAGTCGCATGCGGTAGGTATCAGCGCCGTCAAAACTATAGTTCACACGCGCGGCGCCGCGTGGCGACGACCGTTCGAGACTCAGCTCGCTGCCGTTCCGCTTGCCGGTAGCCGGCGCAGCGGGGACAAACCCCATCGAGTCGAACTGGTGCATGGTGACGACGCCGTTTTGCTGATCGAAGCCGAACACATTGTGCGAACCGAAAGAGATCGTGCCATCGCGGCGCTGGCGATAGCGCTGCACCACGAACAGGCCGCCAAACTGCGCCTCCGCCAGCACTTCGGAAGTCGCCGTGCCGGCATCGGTCCATTGCGTCGCCGCAACCTCTTCCTCGCCACGCCACGCGCCGACCAGCGCCTGCAGGCTCTGGTGACCGGTCGAGAGTGAGGAGAAAGGCGCCGCGTTCATGGGTCAGAGCCGCTTGAGGTCGGTGACGGTGAGGTCGCTCTTGGCATTGCCGGTGTTGAGCGTCGTCGCCGGCTCGAACATCAGCACCACCGGCTCCTTGGTCAGCGAGCGCGGCCGGTGCTCGACGCCGCGCGGAACGACGATGAAGTCGCCCTCGCCGAGCTCGACCGGCCCGTCGCGGAAATCGATGGCGATCCTGCCGCGCAGCACGAGGAAGGCTTCGTCCTCATGGTCATGCGCATGCCAGTCGAAGACCTCGCCAAACTTGGCGACCTTGGCCTGGCTGTCATTGACATCGCCGGCGATATGCGGATCGAAGACCTTGGTGATCGTCCGATCCGCCGCCTCGACCAGGTTTATCTTGCGCGGAGGCATCCGCTCAGCCCTTTTCGCTTTTGGATTGGGGATATGTCACAGACGAGTCCCCGATTGGGTCCGAGGAACTCCGAAACGAAGGACCCCACTAAAACTGTCACCCGTCGGCTTGTCGCCGATGGTCTCAATAACAATACAGCCCGTGCTGTTGGCCAGATCGGCCCGGCATTCCTTGCTCGCGTAAATCCGGATGTAGTTTTGGTCAGCCAGATCGCCAAAAACCTCGTCCTTCGGCACCTCGACCAAACTTTGCGAGTGAGCGTAACCTTCAAAGTCGGCCATATGAGCGGTCGTTCCAAAAATCTCACAGATGTCGAGTGAAGACTCGTTCCCGTTTGATCCCGAAGGTTTGAGCGTTACAAAAGGTGCCGAGAGCGTCCCGGTATAAGTTCGATCAAACGTCTTTCTGCCATGGTCGTCAGAGTCGATCGAAAACCCATTTTCGATCGTCAATTGCTCGGCTTTCATCAAATCGCCTTTTGATGCGATACAGATAGCCTTGTATAGAACCATCGCGTCCGAAGTCTCTTCCGCATGCGCCTGCACGGCGACACTGCCGAACCAAATCGCACACAGAAGGCGGGGCGAAATCATCCGCTCAGCCCTTCACCGCCTTGACGATCTTCTTGGCCGCGTCGTCGAGGTCGTCCGCCGACACGACATTCAGACCGCTGTCGTTGATGATCTTCTTGCCGAGCTCGGCGTTGGTGCCTTCGAGGCGCACGACCAGCGGCACCTTCAGGCCCACTTCCTTGACCGCGGCGATCACGCCCTCGGCGATGACATCGCACTTCATGATGCCGCCGAAGATGTTGATCAAAATGCCTTCGACGGCCGGGTCCTTGGTGATGATCTTGAACGCCGCCGTCACCTTGTCCTTCGATGCGCCGCCGCCGACATCGAGGAAGTTGGCCGGCTCGGCACCATAGAGCTTGATGATATCCATCGTCGCCATGGCAAGCCCGGCGCCGTTGACCATGCAGCCGATATTGCCGTCGAGCGCGACATAGGCGAGGTCGTATTTCGACGCCTCGATCTCCTTCTCGTCCTCTTCGGTGGTGTCGCGCAGCTCCATCACGTCCGGATGGCGGAAGAGAGCATTGTTGTCGAACGACACTTTCGCGTCGAGGACGCGCAGGTGCCCGTTCTTCATGACGATCAGCGGGTTGACCTCGAGCAGGCTCATATCCTTCTCGAGGAAGGCCTTGTAGAGGATCGGGAACAGCGTGCCGCCGTCCTTGGCCGCATCGCCGTCGAGCTTCAGCGCCGCGTTGAGCTTGTTAACGTCATCCGCCGTCACGCCCTTTTCCGGGTCGATGGCGACGGTGAGGATCTTTTCCGGCGTGTCATGCGCGACCGCCTCGATGTCCATGCCGCCCTCGGTCGATACAACGAAGGCGATGCGGCCGACCGAGCGGTCGACCAGGATCGACAGGTAGAGCTCGCGCTCGATGTCGGCGCCGTCCTCGATATAGAGGCGGTTGACCTGCTTGCCGGCCGGCCCGGTCTGCTTGGTGACCAGCGTGTGGCCGAGCATCTCGTTGGCATTGGCGACCACTTCGGCCGCCGACTTCGCCAGCCGCACGCCGCCCTTGGCGTCCGGGCTGAGTTCCTTGAACTTGCCTTTGCCGCGGCCGCCAGCGTGAATCTGGCTCTTCACCACATAGAGCGGGCCGGGCAGCGCCTTGGCGGCGGCTTCCGCCTCGCTTGCCTTGAACACCGGAACGCCGTCCGCAACCGGTGCGCCGAACGACTTCAGCAGCGCCTTGGCCTGATATTCATGGATGTTCATGCGCTTGGTCTCCGGAGAGGGACGATTACTTGCCGGCGAGATGCGGGGCGATCTTGGTGCAGGCCTCGGTGAGCCCCTGCACCGCCGCCACCGAATTGTCGAACATCTTCTGCTCGGCCTTGGCGAGGTCGATCTCGATGACGCGCTCGACGCCGCCGGCGCCGATCACCACCGGAACGCCGACATAGGTTCCCTTGACGCCGTATTGGCCGGACAGATGCGCAGCACAGGGCAGCACGCGCTTCTTGTCCTTGAGGTAGGATTCGGCCATGGCGATGGCCGAAGCCGCCGGGGCGTAATAGGCCGAGCCGGTCTTCAACAGGCCGACGATCTCGGCGCCGCCGTCGCGGGTGCGCTGCACGATCTGGTCGAGCTTCTCCTTCGAGGTCCAGCCCATCTTGACGAGGTCCGGCAGCGGAATGCCCGACACGGTCGAATAGCGGATCATCGGCACCATCGAATCGCCGTGGCCGCCGAGCACGAAGGCGGTGACGTCCTCGACCGAGACCTTGAACTCTTCCGCCAGGAAGTAGCGGAAGCGGGCGCTGTCGAGCACGCCGGCCATGCCGACGACATGGCTGGTCGGCAGGCCCGAGAACTTCTGCAGCGCCCACACCATGGCGTCGAGCGGGTTGGTGATGCAGATGACGAAAGCTTTCGGCGCGTATTTCTTCAGGCCGGCGCCGACCTGTTCCATGACCTTGAGATTGATGCCGAGAAGATCGTCGCGGCTCATGCCGGGCTTGCGCGGCACGCCGGCGGTGACGATGCACACATCCGCGCCCTCGATGCCGGCATAGTCGTTGACGCCGGTCAGCCTGGCGTCGAACCCGTCGACCGGCGACGACTGGGCGATGTCGAGACCCTTGCCCTGAGGGATGCCCTCGGCGATATCGAACAGCACCACGTCGCCGAGATCCTTGAGGCCGATCATATGGGCGAGCGTGCCGCCGATCATGCCCGAGCCGATGAGCGCTATCTTGTTGCGTGCCATGTCAGGATGTTTTCCCTTGTGTGTGACCGTGCTCCAAATCCTTGCAGACTTGATGACGGCGTCGAGGAGGCTGGAATGCTGCGAGGACCCGCGAGATTTCGCCGCACCCAATAGCTCCGGCGCGTAAGAAATTCAAACGATTATTTTGGAGCTAGCATTTTCAATCGGTTAGATGGTTTGGGAATTACGTAAACGTCAAAATTCATGAGCCGACTGGGGAGAATTTACACAATGAACGTCGAAATCAGAAGGCTTCATCCCGGCGATGACGCCCTTGTGATGCAAGTGGCCGACGAGGTGTTCGACGAGCCGGTCCGGCCCGACCGCCTCGCCGCCTATCTCGCCTCGCCCGGCCATGTCATGATCGTGGCGATAGTTGACGAAATCGTGGTTGGCCAGTGCGCCGCGGTCATCCACCGCCATCTCGACAAGGTGAGCGAGTTCTACATCGACGAAGTCGGCGTGGCGACGCCTTTCCAGCGGCAGGGCATCGCCCGGAAAATGCTCGACGCCATGTTCGAGATCGGCCGGGAGGAGGGTTGCGTGGAGGCCTGGGTGGGGACCGAGCCGGACAACGCACCGGCGCGCGCGCTTTATGAAACGCGGCAGGAGGAGCATGGGCCGACGGAGGATTTCGTGATGTATGTGTATAAGCTTTAGGACGTTACCACGTTCGAGACCTATTGGCGTCGGAGGGACAGAGGGGGGTGTGACGGAACGCTATGAATCGGCCTTTTTCGCGTAGAGACTTACGCCTGCGCCTGCCTCGCCTCCGCGGCCTCACCCTCCCGCCGCTCCGCCCAGCCTTCCAGCCAGTCGCGGCTCTGCATTTCGACCAGCCGTGAGGCGGTGCGCTCGAATTCGAAGACTTCCGTGCCGCGCCTGGCGGTGTAAAGCCCTTCAGGCGGCGCAGCGGCGCTCATCACCAGCCGCATGCGCTGGTCGTAGAGCGTGTCGATCAAAAGGATGAAGCGCTTGGCCTCGTTGCGCCTGCCTTCGCCGAGCACCGGCACATGGTCGACGAAGATGGTCGAGAAGCGGCCGGCGATTGCCAGGTAGTCGCGCGCGCCGAGCGGCTTTTCGCAAAGATCGGCGAAGGAGAATCGCGCGGCATCGCCGGCGGCGCGGGGCACGATGATCTGGCGCCCTTTCAGCGTCAGCGTCACCGCCTCCGCCGGCCTGCCATGCGTCATCGTCTTCCAGGCCTCGTCGAGCGCGCGGTCGGCCGCCGCGTCGGCCGGCGTGACATAGACCGGCCGGCGGTTGAGCTTTTCCTGCCGATAGTCCTTTTCGGCATCCAGCGTCAGCACATGCGTATTGCGCTCGAGCAGGCTGATGAAGGGCAGGAAGAGCTGCCGGTTCAGCCCGTCGCGATAAAGGTCTTGCGGGGCGACGTTGGAGGTGGCGACAAGCACGACGCCGTTGGCAAACAGCGCCGAGAACAGGCGCGACAGGATCATAGCATCGGCGATGTCGGTGACCGAAAACTCGTCGAAGCACAGCACCCAGGCTTCCTCGGCCAGCGCTCGCGCCACGGGCGGGATCGGATCGTCTTCCTTGGTATCGCCGTTCTTGCGCGCCGCCCGATGCTTCTGGATGCGGTCCTGCACGTCGGCCATGAAGTCGTTGAAATGGACGCGCCGCTTGCGCCTGACAGGCAAGAGCTCGAAGAACATGTCCATCAGCATGGTCTTGCCGCGCCCGACACCACCATGGATATAAAGGCCCTTGACCTGCTCGCGCGGCTGCCTGCTGCGCGCGAACAGCCAGCCCAGCGCGCTGGATTTCTGCGCCAGCCTTTTTGCCGAGATCTCGTCGGTCAGCCGGTCGAGCGCGGTGACGACGCGCTCCTGCGCCGGATCGCGTTCGACCACGCCCGTCTCGACCAGATGATCGTAGCGCTGCCTGACGGTCACATGGGTCTGGAGGCCGTCACGCAGATGCATAGGTCACGTCGTTCTCGGGCAATTCCGGGAAAAGCGGCTTCCCGGAACTGCGTAAACAATGAGGAAGGGTCCGCCCTACCTTGTAAGCGAGATCGGTTGCCCGTTGGAAGTCTGGCCGTCGAACTTTTCGCCGCCGGACGAATAGAGCCTGGCCAGCGTGCCGCCGTTTTCATCGTACAGCGTCAGCTGCTTGCCGGCGACGTTCCACGACTTGATGCCGTCGATCGGAGCCGGGCAATGCAGCGGCCCGGCGCGATAGCCGGCGCCGAACTTGGTCTGCGGCGTCGCCACCTTGCAGCTCTGGCCGGAGACGTTGACGTTCCAGACGCCGGCGACGGCGGCCGCGGTCAGGTCCGCGGCACCCGCGGGCGCCGTGCCGTCCGGCGGCAGCGATGCGACTTGGCTGTTCTTCGGCGCGGTCGGGAATTGCGACGGGTCGGTGGTGCCGGGCGCGGCCGGCGGCGGCAGCTGATTCTGCGTCACCGTGCCGGAAGGCGCCGGCGTGAGCGGCGCCGGCTGCTGGTCATCCATCGACGAGAAGCGCGAGGTCGAGCAGCCGCTCGCAACGAGCGCGGCCAGCGATATGGCCAAAAGGCCAGTCTTCGAAAAAGTCATTCCAACCTCCGTCGGATCCGGTGGGGGGCGCCGTCCGCGTAAATACCTGCTTCACCAAGATGGCGAAGGTGGCAGAATTTCAACCCGATATGGTTAAAATAGGGTTTTCGGAGCCGCTGTTGCAAATTTATCGCAACCATCTTCCTCACCCAGGTCGGGTCGAGAAGCTGGACCGTAACCTCTTGAAATCTCAGGCTTGCAGCCGCGCGCTGGGCACGAAGACATAACCGTCCGGACCGACGATATAGCATTCGCGCAAGCCATGCGGCTTGTCGATGGAGCCCGCCAGCACGATGTGGCCGAGTGCTGCAGCCCTTTTCTCGACCGCATCCGGATCGGTGCCATAGAGACGTAGCTCGATACCAGCGCCGCGCGTTTCGGCGCCTGTAGTCACGCCGGTCATAGGATTGTCGAGATAAGAGTGGTCGGCATGCAGCATGAAGGTCGAGCCCAGCAGCTCGATCGCCGCAAAATCCTCGTCGGCGTAGATGATACGGGCGTCGAGCACGTCGCGGCAGAAGGCTTCCATCGCCGCCATGTCGGTGACCAGAAGGTTGACGCCCAGCCCACTCGGCAGCGAGCGGCCGAAATCCTCGGCCTTCATCCACGGTGTCTTGGTCCGCTTCTTTGCCACGGTGGTGTCCTCCACATGCCGATCCTAGTCGAAGCCGCCCTTTAGCCCTTGGCATTCGCCAGCAAAATGCTTGCGCCAGGCGGTGGCGTCCTTATCTCAGGGCGAGGGACGAAGAGTGGCGGAGAACGATGGCCGCAAGAACAAGAGCAGCCAACCGCTATTACAGCGGCCCGCCCAGCGATCACTTCGACGGCACACTCTTTTTCAATCCCGACGGCAGGCCGCCCGGGCGTTTCGCCGACCTCTTGAAATGGCAGTTGAGCGGCGGACGATCGAAATGGCCGGCGGCCTTTCCAAGCCCTTTTCCGCAAGCAAAACCCGACAAGAGGACCGAAGGCACGGCGCTTCGGCTCACCATGGTCGGTCACGCCTCGCTGCTCATCCAGACGGCCGGGCTGAACATCCTGACCGACCCGGTCTGGTCGGAGCGCGCTTCGCCCTTCGCCTTCGCCGGGCCGAAGCGGGTCAATGTGCCTGGCATCGCCTTCTCCGACTTGCCGCCGATCGACCTGGTGCTGGTCAGCCACAATCACTACGACCACCTCGACCTCGCGACGCTCAAGCGGCTGAAGCAAAGCCACGACCCGCGGGTGCTCATGCCGCTCGGCAACGACGCAATCATCGGCGCCGCCGTGCCCGGCATGCGAACGTCGGCGCATGATTGGGGCGACAGGATCGAAGTCGGCAACGGCGCCGCCATCCACATCGAGCCGACGCACCACTGGTCGGCGCGCGCCGCGCGCGACCGCCGCATGGCACTGTGGGCGGGCTTCGTTATCGAGACACCTGGCGGCAAGGTCTATTTCGCCGGCGACACCGGCTTCCATGGCGGCGCCAACTACCGCCAGATGGCGGAAAAGCATGGCGGTTTTCGGCTGGCCATCCTGCCGATCGGCGCCTATGAGCCGCGCTGGTTCATGGCGCCGCAGCACCAGAACCCGGAGGAAGCCGTGCAGGGCATGAAGCTGAGCAACGCCGCCCATGCCGCCGGCTGCCACTGGGGCACCTTCCAGCTCACCGACGAGCCGATCGAGGAGCCGGAGCAAAAGCTGGCCGAGGCATTGGCCGCCGAAGGCATTTCCCGCGAGCGTTTTCGCGCCATGCGCCCGGGCGAAGTGTGGGATGTGCCGTCCGCCTAGCCCGCCAGGCAGCGGAACCCGAAGCGCATGGCTGCGTTGCTTTCTTGACACAATTCGGCAGGGAGCCCGTCTCATGATCAAGTGGATCATCATCCTTCTGATTGTCGCAGCCGCCGCGAGCCTGCTCGGCATGCCGGCGCTGGCCGGTGCCGCCGCCCTGGGCGCGCGCGTCTTGATCGGCATCGTGCTGATCCTGTTCCTGCTGCTCGTGCTCGGCGTCTTCGCGGTAACCTAGGCTCGGCGTCTTCGCCGTAGGTCCGGCGCCTTCGCCGTCAGGCCGCGCCGGACTGGTAATTCCTGCCCGTTTCCGCCATATAGCGCCAAACGGACACGGAAATGACGGGATCGATGGCAGGCACCGCCCCCTTCGCCAAGATGAACGGCATCGGCAACGAGATCATCGTCGCCGACATGCGCGGGCGTGCCGACAGGGTGACGGCGGCCGCCGCGATCGCGCTCAATGCCGATGCCGCGACGAAGTTCGACCAGATCATGGCGATCCATGACGCGAGGACGGCGGGCACCGCCTACTATGTCGACATATTGAATTCCGACGGCTCCGGGGCGCAGGCCTGCGGCAACGGCATGCGCTGCGTGGTGCAGGCTTTGGCCGCCGAGACGGGCCAGAAGATTTTCACCTTCGAGACCCGCGCCGGCATCCTCAACGCAAAGGAACATGCCGACGGCACGATCTCGGTCGACATGGGCAAGCCGCGCTTCGGCTGGCAGGAAATCCCGCTCGCCGAGGAATTCCGCGACACGCGCATGATCGAACTGCAGATCGGCCCGATCGACGCGCCGGTGCTGCACTCGCCCTCTGTTGTGTCGATGGGCAATCCGCACGCCATCTTCTGGGTCGACCGCGACGTCTGGTCCTATGAGCTCGACCGTTTCGGCCCGCTGCTCGAGAACCATCCAATCTTCCCCGAGCGCGCCAACATCACCATCGCTCAGGTCACCTCGCCGCAAACCATGGTGATCCGCACCTGGGAGCGCGGCGCCGGCCTGACCAAGGCCTGCGGCTCGGCCGCTTGCGCCTCTGTAGTTGCTGCCGCCCGCACCAAGCGCACCGGCCGCAGCGTGTCGCTGCTCACGCCCGGCGGCGGCGAGCTGCATGTCGAGTGGCGCGACGACGACCACGTCATCCTGACGGGCGCTGCCGAATGGGAGTTTTCCGGCAGCTTCGACCCATCGACCGGCGCCTGGGCCCGCGATACCGAAAGCGCCGCCTGATGTCCGCTCTTCAAAAGGGTGTCGACGTCGTCACGTTCGGCTGCCGCCTCAACACCTATGAATCCGAGGTGATGCGCCGCGAGGCCGAAAGCGCCGGCCTCGGCACACTGGAAGGCGGCGCCGTCATCTTCAACACCTGCGCCGTCACCGCCGAGGCGGTGCGCCAGGCCAAGCAGGCGATCCGCAAGGCGCGCCGCGAGAACCCTGAGGCGCGCATCATCGTCACCGGTTGCGCGGCGCAGACCGAACCGCAGAATTTCGTCGCCATGGACGAGGTCGATCTCGTGCTCGGCAATGAGGAGAAGCTCAAGGCGAACTCCTACCGCGCGCTGCCCGATTTCGGCGTCAACGACACCGAGAAGGCGCGCGTCAACGACATCTTCTCGGTGCGCGAGACGGCGAGTCACATGGTCGACGCCATCGAAGGGCGGGCGCGCGCCTTCGTGCAGGTGCAGAACGGCTGCGACCATCGCTGCACCTTCTGCATCATCCCTTACGGCCGCGGCAATTCGCGCTCGGTGCCGATGGGCGCCGTGGTCGAGCAGGTCAAGCGCCTCAGCAATAACGGCTACGCCGAGATCGTGCTGAGCGGCGTCGACATGACCAGCTTCGGCGCCGACCTGCCCGGCAGCCCGAAGCTCGGCAAGCTGGTGAAGACGATCCTGCGCCAGGTGCCCGACGTGAAGCGGCTCAGGCTGTCCTCGATCGATTCCATCGAGGCCGACGACGACCTGCTCGACGCCATCGCCACGGAACCCAGGCTGATGCCGCATCTGCATTTGTCGCTGCAGTCGGGCGACGACATGATCCTGAAGCGCATGAAGCGCCGGCATTTGCGCGACCAGTCGATCCGCTTCTGCGAGGACGTGCGCAAGCTGCGCCCCGGCATCGTCTTCGGCGCCGATATCATCGCCGGCTTCCCGACCGAGACCGAGGCGATGTTCGAGAATTCGGAGAAAATCGTCGAGGAATGCGGCCTGACGCATCTCCACGTCTTCCCGTTCAGCCCGCGCGAAGGCACGCCCGCCGCGCGCATGCCGCAGGTGCGCCGCGAGGTGGTCAAGCAGCGCGCCGCAAGGCTGCGTGCCGCCGGCGAGGCCGCCTATCGCCGTCATCTGGCGTCCCTTGGCGGCACGCGCCAGTCGATCCTGGTCGAGCGCGACGGGCTTGGCCGCACCGAAGGCTTCACGCTCGCCGCCATTGCCGCCGGACAGCCGGGCGAGATCGTCGATGCGGTTGTCACCGGCCATGACGGCGCCCGTCTGATCGCGGCACCGCTCGCCGCCCAAGCCGCCTGAGACAGCAAGAAGCATGGCTGGTTTCTTCAAGAAGATATTTTCGTTCGGCAGGAAAGAGGTCGTCGAGGAGCGCGTCGACGAGACCGCGCCGCTGCCGCCGATCAAATGGGACGCGCTCGAGGCGCTGAAGCCGGAGGCCGAAGAGTCGCCGAAGCGCGGGGAAACGCCACCTGCTGCGGAAGCCACGCCGGTCCCTCCGCCTGCAGGGGCCGAACCAGAAACTCAACCGGCGCCCGAAGAGCCCAAGCCGGAACCTGCCCCGGCCATTCCGCCTGCGCCGGAGCCCGTCATTCCTTCCGAGCCGGAACCACTGCCCGAGCCCAAGCCGGAAGAGGAACCTCAGCCCGAGCCGAAGACACCCGAACCGCCAGCGCCGGAAGAAGTGCCGGTGCCGCCGGCAGAGCCCGTACCGGGCCCAGCGCCCGGGCCGAAGCCGCAGGAAGTGCCGCCGCCAGCGCCGGCCGAGCCGGATATCGTGCCGTCGCGGCCGGAACCGCAACCTGAGCCAGCGCCGGTCGAGGTGCCGATACCGCCGAGCGAGGTTCCGACCGAGACGCCGGCGCCCGAAATCCCGCCGTCGACTCCGTCCCCGGCGCAACCAACCTCCGAGGTCATCGCCGTCCCTCATCCCCCTGCCGGGACCTTCTCCCCGTACAGGGACGGGGAGAAGGAGGAAGCTCCAACGCCGACGCCCTCCTCTCCACGTAGACGGGGAGAGGGTGAGGAGCAGCGCCAACCTGCGCAGGATTTGGCGCAACCGGAGCCTGCTTCGTCGGCGGAAATCTCGCCACCCATTCGCCAGCCTTCGCCGGTCGCGACCCAGCCGATCCCTGCCGAGGTCGCGCCCGAACCGCAGCCGGTCCCACAACCCGCTCCCGAGCCAAAGCCCTCCGCCGCCAAAGTGACGGTGGCGAAAAAGGTCGAGCAGAAGGCCGAGCCGCAAAAGGCGCCGGAGCCGGCGCCGCGGCGCTCCTGGTTCCAGCGCATGCGGGACGGGCTTGCCCGTTCTTCGCGCGAGCTCACCGGCAACATCGCCGGCGTCTTCACCAAGCGCAAGCTGGACGAAGACACGCTGCAGGACCTGGAGGACGTGCTGATCCGCGCCGATCTCGGCGTCGAGACGGCGCTGCGCGTCACCGATTCGCTCGCCTCCAGCCGTTACGGCAAGGACGTTTCCGATTCCGAAGTTCGCGCCGTGATGGCGGCGGAGGTCGAGAAGGTTTTGACGCCGGTCGCAAAACCGTTGGAGCTCGACCTCAGCCACAAGCCGCATGTCATCCTGGTCGTCGGCGTCAACGGCACCGGCAAGACGACGACCATCGGCAAGCTGGCCGCCAAGCTGACCGAAGGCGGGCTTTCGGTGATGCTCGCCGCCGGCGACACGTTCCGCGCGGCTGCGATCGAGCAGTTGAAGATCTGGGGCGAGCGCACGAAATCGCCGGTGATCGCATCTAAGCTTGGCGCCGACGCCGCCGGTCTTGCCTATGATGCCTTCGAGAGGGCGAAGGAGGCAGGCTCCGACGTGCTGATCATCGACACGGCCGGCCGCCTGCAGAACAAGACCGAACTGATGGCGGAGCTGGAAAAAATCGTGCGCGTGCTGGGCAAGCTCGATCCGGAAGCGCCGCATACCGTGCTGCAGACCGTCGATGCCACCACCGGCCAGAATGCGCTCAACCAGGTCGAGATCTTCCGCAACGTCGCCGGCGTCAACGGCCTGGTCATGACCAAGCTGGACGGCACGGCACGCGGCGGTATTCTGGTGGCGATCGCGGCCAAGCACAGACTGCCGGTCTATTTCATCGGCGTCGGCGAGCAGGTCGACGACCTGGAACCCTTTTCAGCCAGCGAATTCGCCCGGGCGATCGCCGGCGTGGCTTGAACGATCCCAAAAGCGCCGACTTTCGGGACAACAAGGACTTTCATGAACATCCTCGAACGCGACCCGTCCGACCCGCAGAAACAGAAGAAGGAAGGCGTCAATCCGCTGCTCAAGCTGGTGCTGGAACTCGGCCCGCTGCTGGTCTTCTTCTTCGCCAATGCGCGCGGCGAATGGCTGACGCAGAAGTTTCCGGCGCTGGGCGAGCTCGGCGGCCCGATCTTCGTCGCCACCGGCCTGTTCATGGCCGCGACCGCGATCGCGCTGATCGCCTCCTGGCTGCTCACCCGCACCTTGCCGATCATGCCGCTGGTGTCGGGCGTCGTCGTCCTTATCTTCGGCGCGCTGACGCTCTATCTGCAGGACGACATCTTCATCAAGATGAAGCCGACCATCGTCAACACGCTGTTCGGCTGCGTGCTGCTCGGCGGCCTTTTTTTCGGCAAGTCGCTGCTCGGCTATGTTTTTGACTCGGCGTTCAGCCTCGATGCCGAAGGCTGGAGAAAGCTGACCTTCCGCTGGGGCCTGTTCTTCCTCTTCCTGGCCCTCGTCAACGAGGTGGTGTGGCGGAATTTTTCCACCGACGCCTGGGTTACCTTCAAGGTCTGGGGCATCATGCCGATCACGCTTCTCTTCACCTTCAGCCAGATGCCGCTGATCATGCGCCATTCGCTGGAGGAAAAAGCCAAGGAAGAGAACGCCGGCAAGTAACACGGAGATCGGGGCATGGAGATCCTCACCACGCGCGACGAGCTGAGGACGATCTACAAGACGCCCCGACTGACCGACGGCTCGATCCGCAAGGAATTGAAGGCGCTCGACGGCCACTGCCGTTCCTTCATCGGCAAGAGCCCCTTCGTGCTGATCGGCTCCTCGGACGGCGCCGGCAATGCCGATGTGACGCCGAAGGGCGACAAGCCCGGCTTCACCGCCATCCTCGACAACAGCACCATCGCCATTCCCGACCGTCCCGGCAACAACCGGCTGGACACGCTGGAAAACATCATCCGCAATCCATCGGTCGGGCTGCTGTTCCTCATTCCCGGCATGAACGAGACGCTGCGCGTCAACGGCGACGCCCGCATCACCATCGATGCCGGCCTGCGTGAGCGCCTGGCCGTCGACGGCAAGGAGCCGCAGAGCGTCATTGTGGTGACGGTGAAAGCCGCCTACATGCATTGCGCCAAGGCCTTCATGCGCTCCGACCTCTGGAAGCCGGAGACCTGGTACGATCGCGCGACCCTGCCGACGCTCGGCCAGATCATCCGCGACCAGCTGGCGCTTGCCGAGAGCGCCGGCGAGATCGACCGCGAGCTCGACGACGATTACAGGCAAACCATGTGGTAGATTTCCTCGGGCACGATTCGCCGAGCTTCCATCCTTGCTTAACCTCCTCGCCATCTCCGGCAGCCTGCGCGCCGCCTCAACCAATTCGGCCCTTGTCGCGACGCTCGCCGCCAATGCGCCTGCGGATTGCCGTGTGACCGTCTATGGCGGGCTCGGTCACTTGCCGATCTTCAACCCGGACGACGAGGGCGAGCGGACACCGCGCGAAGCCGCCACCCTGATCGACGCCGTCACCCGCGCCGACGGCCTCATAGTCTCCTCTCCCGAATATGCGCATGGCGTGCCCGGCGGCATGAAGAACGCCCTCGACTGGCTGGTGTCGCGCGACGCCGCCGTCGGCAAGCCGGCGATGTTGGTGCATGCCTCGCCGCGCTCGCTTTACGCCCGCGCAGCCCTCGCCGAGATCATGCGCACGATGTCCTTCGCGCTTTACGAAGAGGCCGCGCTCGAAATCGCGCTGCTCGGCAAGAAGCCGCCGGAGGTGGAGGCGATCTTGGCGAAGGCAGAGAACCGGCTAGCGATGCGAAATGCGATCCAGACATTGGCTGACTTCATCCGGACGCACTGAGTGGCGGCCATCGTCTGCCGTCGCGTTCCTTCACACCCCCTCTGTCCTGCCGGACATCTCCCCCGCAAGGGGGGAGATTGGATGTCATTTCCGCTTTCGTAAATCGCCGGCGTCGCAGGAAGGGCACAGCAGGCGAAGCTGCCGATCTCCCCCCCTTGTGGGGGGAGATGCCCGGCAGGGCAGAGGGGGTGTTGTCCCGCCAGCACCTTCAAGCTCGCCTCGACGCCCCGCGCGCTCCGCCCGGTAGCGGCACACAGATGGCGATCACAGCCTCAATAAGTCTTGGCGCCGTTCACCATCAACCAGACCACATAGAGCGAGGTGGTGCCGGCAATGTAGAGGCGGTTGCGCTTGGCGCCGCCGAACACGCAATTGGCGACGACTTCCGGCACCTTGACCTTGCCGATCAGCGTGCCGTCCGGATCGTAGCAATGGATGCCGTCGGCGGCACTCGTCCAGATGCGCCCGCTTTCGTCGAGCCGGAAGCCGTCGAACAGCCCGGCGGTGCAGTCGGCGAAGACCTTGCCGCCCGAGATCTTCTTGCCGGCCTTGCCGACATTGAACACGCGGATATGCGCCGGGTTCTTGGCGCCATGGGTGCGGCCCGTGTCGGCGACATAGAGCAGGCTTTCGTCGAGCGAGAAGGCGAGCCCGTTGGGCCTGACCATGTCGGTGATGACGGCGTCGATTTCGCCCGTGCCGGGGTCGACGCGGTAGACATTGCAGGCGCCGATCTCGCTTTCGGCGTGGTCGCCCTCGTAGTCGCTGTCGATGCCATAGGCCGGATCGGTGAACCAGATCGAGCCGTCGGAACGGACGACGACGTCGTTGGGCGAGTTGAGCCGCTTGCCGCGCCATTTGTCGGCGATGGTGGTGACCGAGCCGTCATGCTCGGTGCGGCTGACGCGGCGGCCCGAATGCTCGCAGGTGATAAGCCGGCCCTGCCGGTCGACGGTATTGCCGTTGGAATTGCCGGACGGCTGGCGGAAGACGCTGACGCTGCCATCGGTCTCGTCATAGCGCAGCATGCGGTTGTTGGGGATGTCGGACCAGACGAGGTAGCGGCCGGCGGCGAACCAGGCCGGACCTTCCGCCCAGCGACACCCGGTGAACAGCTTCTCCACCCGCTCATTGGCGTTGAACAGCCGCGAGAAACGCGGATCGAGAATTTCATAGTCGGCGGCCGTCATGCTTTTCCTCCAGCGTTCCAGTCGGCCGCGATCAAGCCAGCCGACGGGCGATCTGGCAAGATCGAGGATGATTGCTTCACCGTATCTTGTGTTTGGCCGCAGAGCCTGCCGGCCAACATGCGGGGTAAGGGCCGGTTAACCGGCTATGCGCTGGTTGCAATGGTGCATTGCAACATCTTTCTTTTGCAACGCACCATTCCTATGTCATGCTGGCAATCGATCAAGGGAGGAACAAACCGCCGCGTTAACGCGGCAGAGAAGGAACCTCGTCATGATCTTCGACAACCTCGTCTCTCGCGCTCGCAACAATATCGCCAAGCGCCGCCACTACAACCGTCTCGTCGCCGAAATCGAGAACCTGTCGAGCCGCGACCTCGCCGATCTGCGCGCCGACCGCTCCGAGATGCTTTACCAGATCCACAAGCAGATCTACGGCTGAGTCTTTTTAGCCGACCCATCACGTTCGTCATCCTTGGGCGTAGCGACGCGAAGCGGAGCGAAGACCCAAGGATGACGACGCATAGGGATCGCCTTAACCAGGCGACGCCAGCGCTTTCTCGATCTGCGGCAGCAACAGGTCTCTCGCCGATTCCGGCGTCAGCGGCCCGACATGCTTGTAGGCGATCTTGCCGTCCTTGCCGATGACGAAGGTCTCCGGCACGCCATAGACGCCCCAGTCGATCGCCGCGCGGCCGGCCGGATCGACGCCGATCGCCCGGTACGGATTGCCGAGATCGCCAAGGAAGCGGCGGGCATTTTCCGGCTGGTCCTTGTAGTTCAGCGCTGCAAGCGTGAAGCGCTTGTCCCCAGACAACGCCAGAAGCACCGGATGCTCTTCCCGGCACGGCGCGCACCAGGACGCGAAGACGTTGACCAGCGTCACCTTGCCGGCGAAGGATTTGGAATCCAGCCCCGGCAGGTTCGAGCCTTCGAGCGGCGGCAGGTTCGTCTGGGGCGCCGGCAGGCCGATCAGGGCCGAGGGAATTTCCGAAGTGTCGCGGCCGGACAGAAGCTGCGACAGGAACAGTCCGGCCAATCCGAGGAAAACCAGCAGCGGCAGAAGCACGAACAGGCGGCGGCGCGCCGGCGTTTGGGTCTCGCTGCTCACGGCTTCGCCGTCCCGGTTTTGTCGGAGCGCCGCCGCACGCCCGCGGCTTCCAATGCCGCGAGCTCGCGCCTGCGCGCCCGCTGGTCAAGCAGGATCCAGCCAATCAGCCCGGCCAGCACGATCGCCGTGATGGCATAGGCGGCGGTGACATAGAGGGCGTGCGCGCTCATATCAGCCGCTCCGCGCGCGCAGCTTCCGCGCCTGCCATGTCGATCCGCTTGATCATGCCTTCCTTTAACCTTGTACCGCGGGCCGGACAATCAGTCGCGTGCCGCAGATTGAGAACGTCCGACAGACTTCAATCCGTCCCGTGGCGCAATGCCAGCGCGGCCGCCAGCGGCCCGAGCACCGCAAGAAACAGCGTCAGCGCGGCAAGAATGAGGAAGGGCTGCAGGAACGGCGCCGGCTCGGCCACCGCGCCATAGCTTGCCGAGACGCCGAAGATCAGCACGGGAATCGTGAGCGGCAGCACCAGCACCGAGATCAGCAGCCCGCCGCGCGGCAGCGCCACCGCCACGGCCGCGCCGGCGGCACCGATGAAGGTGATGGCCGGCGTGCCGATAAGTAGCGTAAGCGCCGTGGCGCCGATGCCCAACGGCTCCATGTTCATGAACAGGCCGAGCAGGGGCGCTGCGACCACCAGCGGCAGCACGCTGCCCGTCCAGTGCGCCAGGCACTTGGTCAGCACCGTCAGCGCCAGCATGTGGCGGTCGTTGCTCAGCACCAGAAGGTCGAGCGAGCCGTCCTCGCGGTCGGCCTGGAACAGCCGGTCGAGCCCGAGCAGGCAGGCGAGCAGGGCGGCGATCCACAGGATCGCCGGGCCGATGCGGGACAAAAGGTTGAGGTCGGGGCCGACGCCGAAGGGGATGGTGGCGATCACCGCCAGGAAGAAGATGACGCCGATCAAAGCGCCGCCGCCGGCGCGGATCGAGAGGCGGATGTCGCGCAGGAAGAGGGCTAGCATCGGCGAAGTGCCTCTACGGGTCGATCGCCCTCAACGTAGCATTCCTTCAAACCCCCCTCTGTCCGGCCGGAGGTCTCCCCCACAAGGGGGGAGATTGGCAGTTCCACCGCCGGCGATCCTCCGTCAGCGTTGAAAATTGGCGAAAGGGGAGGTGACATCCCCTTACGGGGGAGATGTCCGGCAGGACAGAGGGGGGTGGGACGGAGTGCAAACGTCATCCAGTCATTCCCAAAACCAGCCCCTTCGCCCCCTGCAGCCCGAGCGGCAAATGCGTCGCCGCCACGATGATACCTCCCTCTTGGCGGTGGCCCCTCATCAACCCCGCAAACCGCTCCTCCGACGTCTTGTCCAGCCCCGCTGTCGGCTCATCGAGCAGCCAAACGGGCCGCCGGCTGACCAAAAGCTTGGCGATCGACGCGCGCCGCCTTTGCCCGGTCGAGAGATAGCCGAACGGCAGATGCCCAAGCCCTCCCAACCCGACAGTCTCCAGCGCCTCCTCCACGCCCAGCCCCGGCTCGCCCTGGAAGGCGCGCCAGAAATCCAGGTTTTCTTCGACGCTGAGCGCCGTCTTCATCGCGTTGAGATGGCCGAGATAATGCGAGGCCGAAGCGACCGAGGGGAGATCTTCGCCGCCGCCTTCGACCGTCACCCGGCCCTCGGCCGCCGGCAGCAAGCCGGCGATGACCCTCAGAAACGTCGATTTGCCGGCGCCGTTCGGCCCGGTGACGATGAGCGCCTCGCCCTTTTCGAGCTTGAATCCGATGCCGGAAAAAACCGTCTCGCCGCCGCGCTCGCCGCCCAGATTTTCGGCGATCAGCCGCATCCTTGCCAGTCCCCGAAAGCACCGTTTCGCGGCCGCCGCCGCATCGCAGAAATTTGCCTTTCGCCTGTCTAGAACTATTCCAGGAAATTCTCTATATGCGGTTCATCCGTGCCAGCGGTCGGCGCGGGAACAGAATTAGCGCCGAACCAGCGCACGCGCCGCCTTGAACGGCTCGGGTTGCTTGGGAGCGGACAGCGGAAATGGCCGTACCCGCACCTTTGCGCGTGATTGCATGCCATCGGCGTCCGTTCCCTTTCAGGCTGAACAGACAAGGACGGATCGCACGTGTCAAAATCCCTCGACAGCTTCAAATGCCGCCGCACCCTGACCGCGGGTGGCGCGGACTATGTCTATTTCGACCTCGTCGAGGCCGAGAAGAACGGCCTTACCGGTATCGCCCAACTGCCCTATTCGATGAAGGTGCTGCTGGAGAACCTGCTGCGCAACGAAGACGGCCGCTCGGTCACCAAGGAGAGCATCCAGGCGGTCGCCGCATGGCTCACCGACAAGGGCACCGCCGGCGTCGAGATCGCCTACCGCCCGGCCCGCGTGCTTATGCAGGATTTCACCGGCGTTCCGGCCGTAGTCGATCTCGCGGCCATGCGCGACGGCATCAAGGCGCTCGGCGGCGATCCGGAAAAGATCAATCCGCTGGTGCCGGTCGACCTCGTCATCGACCACTCCGTCATCGTCGACGAGTTCGGCACGCCGATGGCCTTCGCCCGCAATGTCGAGCTCGAATATGAGCGCAACGAGGAGCGCTACAAGTTCCTGAAATGGGGCCAGCAGGCCTTCCGCAACTTCCGCGTCGTGCCGCCCGGCACCGGCATCTGCCACCAGGTCAACCTCGAATATCTCGGCCAGGTCGTGTGGACCAACTCGGAAGACGGCGAAACCACCGCTTACCCCGACACCTGCGTCGGCACCGATTCGCACACCACCATGATCAACGGCCTCGGCGTGCTCGGCTGGGGCGTCGGCGGTATCGAGGCGGAAGCCGCGATGCTCGGCCAGCCGGTCTCCATGCTTCTGCCCGAGGTGATCGGCTTCCGCCTCACCGGCAAGCTGAAGGAAGGCGTTACCGCCACCGACCTCGTGCTCACCGTCACCCAGATGCTGCGCAAGAAGGGCGTCGTCGGCAAGTTCGTCGAGTTCTTCGGCCCCGGTCTCTCCAACATGACGCTGGCCGACCGCGCCACCATAGGCAACATGGCGCCGGAATATGGCGCCACCTGCGGCTTCTTCCCGGTCGACAGCGAGACCATCCGTTATCTCACCATGTCCGGCCGCGAGGAGAACCGCATCGCCCTGGTCGAGGCTTATTCGAAGGCGCAAGGCATGTGGCGTGACGCAGGCTCCGCCGATCCGGTCTTCACCGACCTGCTCGAGCTCGACCTCGGCGACGTGGTGCCGTCGATGGCCGGCCCGAAGCGCCCCGAGGGCCGCGTCGCCCTGCAGGACATTCCCGCCGGCTTCGCCAAGGCGATGGAGACCGAGTACAAGAAGGCCGCCGAAATCTCGAAGCGCTATGCCGTCGAAGGCACCGGCTATGATCTCGGCCATGGCGATGTCGTCATCGCCGCCATCACCTCCTGCACCAACACCTCGAACCCCAGCGTGCTGATCGGCGCCGGCTTGCTTGCGCGCAACGCCAACCGGCGCGGCCTGAAGCAGAAACCCTGGGTCAAGACTTCGCTGGCGCCCGGCAGCCAGGTGGTCGCCGAATATCTCGAGAAATCCGGACTGCAGAAGGAGCTCGACCAGATCGGCTTCAACCTCGTCGGTTTCGGCTGCACCACCTGCATCGGCAATTCCGGCCCGCTGCCGGGGCCGATCTCCAAGACCATCAACGATAAAGGTTTGATCGCTGCCGCGGTTCTCTCCGGCAACCGCAACTTCGAAGGCCGCGTCTCGCCCGACGTGCAGGCGAACTATCTCGCCTCGCCGCCGCTGGTGGTGGCGCACGCGCTGGCCGGCACGGTTACCAAGGACCTCACCACCGAGCCGCTCGGCGAAGGCAGCGACGGCAAGCCGGTCTATCTCAAGGACATCTGGCCGAGCTCGGTCGAGATCCAGGAGTTCATCGAGAAGAACGTCACGCGCGAGCTCTTCGCCCGCAAATATGCCGACGTCTTCAAGGGCGACGCGTACTGGCAGAAGGTCAAGGCGCCGGAAGGCCAGACCTACGCTTGGGACGACAATTCGACCTATGTGCAGAACCCGCCCTATTTCGCCGGCATGGGCCGCGGCTTCGGCAAGGTCGGCGACATCAAGGGCGCGCGCGTGCTTGGTCTCTTCGGCGACAAGATCACCACCGACCACATCTCGCCGGCGGGTTCGATCAAGGCAGCTTCGCCGGCCGGCAAATACCTCACCGAGCATGGCGTCGGCGTCGCCGACTTCAACCAGTACGGCACGCGGCGCGGCAACCATGAAGTGATGATGCGCGGCACCTTCGCCAACATCCGCATCCGCAACCACATGCTGGGCGAGAACGGCCGCGAGGGCGGCTACACGATCCACTATCCCTCGAAGGAAGAGATGTCGATCTACGACGCCGCGATGGAATACAAGCGGGAAGGCGTGCCGCTGGTCATCTTCGCCGGCGTCGAATACGGCAACGGCTCCTCGCGCGACTGGGCGGCCAAGGGAACGAATCTGCTCGGCGTGCGCGCGGTCATCGCCCAGTCCTTCGAGCGTATCCACCGCTCGAACCTGGTCGGCATGGGCGTCATCCCCTTCGTCTTCGAGGACGGCACCTCATGGGCTTCCCTCAACCTCAAGGGGGACGAGCTGGTCGAGATCGACGGCCTGGACGCGATCAAGCCGCGCCAGAAGATGGTGGCCAAGGTGACCTTTGGCGACGGCACGGTGAAGAACCTGCCGATCATCTGCCGCATCGATACGCTGGACGAGCTCGACTACTTCAAGAACGGCGGCATCCTGCAATACGTGCTGCGCGATCTCGCTGCGTAGCAGCAAGGGAATAAGGCAGTAAGGGAGTAGGGAAAGGTACCCCTACTGCCTACTGCCTATTCCCAAACTTCCAACAATGAAAGCTTGGCCGGTCAAAGCATTGGCGGGCTCGGCCCAAAGTCCAGGTCCATTTCGCTCGCAATAGAGATCGGCCGGCATCAGGAGAGTTTACCACACGGCGGTCATGCGGCCCCGAAATCGAACCGCATCGGAAAATGCAGTGGCGTCTCCCTCGTCGCCCTTACCTGCGGTCGCGGCGACAAAGTTTCACCGCAACGTGACTTCCCGTTGACTGTCCGTTCTGCCACATATTTTAGCAATCAGAACAAGGCCGGCGTCACCGGCGGGAATTGGAACAGTCATGGCATTTCGAGGACCATTGCGGCTTGCGGCAGTTGCGCTGGCACTTTCAACGTTTGCCGGCGCCGCGCTGGCAAGCGAGCCCGAGAAGCCGCAAATCGAAAAGCCCCAAGCCGAAAGACCTCTGGGTGTGGTCGAGCTTTTCACCAGCCAGGGCTGCAGTTCCTGCCCGCCGGCCGATGAATTCTTCGCCGAGCTGGCCGGCAAGGAAAACATCGTCGCGCTCGCCTACCATGTCAATTACTGGGACTATCTGGGCTGGCAGGACACGCTGAGCAGTAAAGAGAACACCGACCGGCAATATGACTATATGCGCGCCTTCGGCAGCCGCTCGGTCTATACCCCGCAGGCCGTCATCAACGGCCGCAGCCACGTCAACGGCGCCAACCGCAAGGACGTCGACGGCGCATTGGCCCGGATGGACAGGACCGGTGAAGGCATGCGGGTCGCCATCAAGGTGAGCCGCACCAGCGACCGCGTCATGATCGACGCCGGTGACGCCGGCAACGGCCCGACCGACGCCCATGTGGTGATCGTCTATTTCGATTCGCCGCAGATGGTGAAGATCGGCCAGGGCGAAAACAGCGGCCGCAGCCTGACCTACTGGAACGCCGTCTCCGACATCCAGACCGCCGGCATGTGGCACGGCAAGGCGCAGCGCTACGAACTGCCGATGACCGAGATTGCCAAGAAAGGCGGCTGCGCGGTGCTGCTGCAGTCCGTCGGCAAGGACGGCATGCCCGGCCCGATCCTCGGCGCCGCTTTTATCCGCAAGCCCGACCGCCTTTGACTGCACCCCTTCTCCCCTTGTGGGAGAAGGTGGATCGGCGCGCGGCGCCGAGACGGAAGAGGGGTGCTGGAAGAAATGAGGCGGCAGCGATTTCGTGCGTATCGCCAAGCTGGAGCACCCCTCATCCGACCGAGCTTCGCTCGGCCACCTTCTCCCGCAAAGGGAGAAGGGGAAGCCGCGCCGCTCAGCCAATAAAAAACCGGCGTCAGCTTGCTTCTGACGCCGGTCATTCAGGTTTTGGGATCGTCGCACCTGACTTTTCCAAGGAAAAACCGAGGTTGGTTCGATCCGACGCTGACCCGTGGGCGGGGGGCTTGGGGTTTACGAGCCGGTGCCGGACCGAACCGTCTCAGGCAACGCCGGTAAATTCGTCGGACATTGGGGCATGAGCGCGGATAATTTGTGGCGAGAATGTGGCGGAGCATCACCAATTCCAACACGCGTTTTGCAAACGTGACTGGACCTTTCGGAAACAGCGCGGTGCCGGTGGTGCTTAGCCGGGCCCCTTGCAATTCGGCCGCGAAAGCGCGAACCTTTGCTGCGAGATTCAAGCGAAGGATCGAAGCATGACCGATCACGGCTGCGGGACGGAGGATGGGGAAGCATCCGGAATATTGATCCCGCTGCATGAGGCGCGGAGCGCGCGCCTCGATCAGCCGGTGCGCTTCGACCGGCGCGAGCTCGACCAGATCCTGAGGCTGTACGGACGCATGGTGGCGGCCAATGAATGGCGCGACTATGCGATCGACCATCTCACTGATCGCGCTGTCTTTTCTGTCTTCCGCCGCGCCAGCGAAGTGCCGCTGTTTCAGATCGTCAAGGACCCGAAACTGGCGCGCCGGCAAGGCGCCTTCGCCGTCATCGCCGCCGGCGGACGCATCCTCAAGCGCGGCCAGGAGCTCGGCCGTGTGCTCGGCGTGTTCGATTCCAAGCTGAAGCTGGTCGAGGCCTAACTATTTAATTTGGCTGCGGAATGTCCGCTCCGGCAACGAACCGGGGTCCGGCGGCAGTGCCGCGCCGCCGTTGAGCGGCAGCTGCATGAAGACCGTGTCGAGCCAGCGTCCGTGCTTGTAGCCCGACCCTTCCAGGCGCCCTGAATGACGGAAGCCAAGCTTCTCGTGCAACCGCACCGAGGCGCTGTCGGCATGGCCGTCGCCGATCACCGCGATGATCTGGCGAAAGCCGGCCAGGCGCGCCGCCTCGATCAGTGCCTGCATCAGCAGGAGACCGACACCCTGGCCCTTGGCCTCGGGCGCGACATAGACCGAATCCTCGACGACGAATCGGTAGGCGGGACGCGGCCGGAACGGTCCGGCATAAGCGTAGCCGAGCACGATGCCGTCCTTTTCCGCCACGAGATAGGGAAAGCTGCCTGCCGCTAAGCTGTCGAATCGATTGCCCATTTCGGCGCGGCTGGGCGGCTCCAGCTCGTAGCTCGCCGTGCCGTGCGCGACCGCGTCGGCATAGATTTCCGTGATTCGGTCGAGGTCGGCCGCAGCGGCGGCTCTGATTGCAATATTGCTCATAATTTGTGCAGTTGGCTTTTCTGCTTCGATAACAGCAAAGGGGCGAGCAAAAGGAAAGGGCGGCTGTTGGGCCGCCCTTTCCGAAATCTATGGTCCAGCCGGACCTGCCTTTAGCGGCGGTCGCCCATGAACTGCAGCAGGAACATGAACAGGTTGATGAAGTCGAGGTAGAGCCGCAGCGCGCCCATGATCGCCTTGCGGCCGGCGACGTCGGCGACGTCACCCTCGAAATACATCTCCTTGATCTTCTGCGTGTCGTAGGCGGTCAGGCCCGCGAACACCAGCACGCCGATCGCCGAGATGGCGAAAGCCAGCGCCGATGACTGCAGGAAGATGTTGATCAGCATCGCGATCAGCAGGCCGATCACGCCCATGATCAGGAACGAGCCGAAAGCGGTCAGGTCGCGCCTGGTGGTGTAGCCGTAGAGCGACAGCGCGCCGAAGGCCGCGGCCGTGGCGAAGAAGGTCTGGGTGATGCTGGTGCCGGTGTAGACGAGGAAGATCGTCGACAGCGACAAGCCGACAAGGCCGGCATAGACCCAGAAGGTGGTCTGCGCCGCAGCTACGCTCATCGACTGGATCCTGAAGGACAGGAACATCACTGCAGCGAGCGGCGCCAGGATGACGACCCAGCGGAACGCGCTTGCATAGATGAGCTGGCCGAAAGCGGTCAGCTGGCCGTCGCCGGTGACGGCGAGTTGGAACGCACCCCACGCGGCAAGGCCGGTGATGAGCAGGCCAAGCCCCATCAGGTTGTAGACCTTGATCATATAGGCCCGCAGGCCCTGATCGATATCGACGCGCGCGCCGGGGGCGGCGGACGTCTGGTAGTTGCGAATGGGATCAGCCATTGGAAATCCTCTGTTGCTTCTGCCCCGTCCGGTGACAGGTTCTTTGGAGCGACCACTTGAACCAGGCGCCGCTGGCGGGGCTCCAGCATGCCTGTGCAAAATATGAGCGTTCTCGACGTCAAGAACAAGACGGTAACGAGGGTAATGCTTCGTGAGAAAGCAAAAGCCCGGTTCTTCGGCCGTTTCGGCCATCATCCTTACCAAGATTTAAGGCGCGCGGTTTCCCGGCATGCCGGATCAAAGGTTGCGCAGCACCGGCGCCGCCTTGTGGCCGAGCACCCGCCAGGTGCCTGCCAGACCGATGCCGACGGTGACCGCCAACGAGACGAGGATCGTCGCCACCGCCACCTCCGGCATGAAATGCGACGGCAGCGTCATGATGTGCGCGACGACGAACCATGCCGCGATGCCGCCCGCGGCAAGCGCGAACAGCGCGGTCGCAAGGCCGATCAGCACATATTCCAGCGAGAAGGCGATAATCAGCGTCCGGCGCGTCGCGCCGAGCGTCTTCAGCACCACCGCGTCATGGATGCGCGCCCGGTTGCCGGCGGCCAAAGCGCCGGAGAGCACCAGCACCGAGGCGATCAGCGCCACGCCGGCGGCGGCGCGGATCGCCGTGCCCAATTGCGCGACCAGCCGGTTGACGATGTCGAGCGCGTCCTTGACGCGGACCGTCGTCACCGCGGGAAAGGCTCGGGTGACCGCGTTGAGCAGCCTGGCGTCGTCGGTCGTGGTGGTGCTCTTGTCGGTCAGCGTCGCCAGCCAGCCATGCGGCGCGCCGGCGAAAGTGTTGGGCGAGAAGACCATGACGAAATTGATGCCCATGGTTTCCCATTCGACCTGGCGGAAATTGGCGATCTTTGCGGTGATGTTGCGGCCGAGCACATTGACGGTGACGGTGTCGCCGAGCTTCAGGCCGATCGCTTTGCCTTCCTCGGCCGAGAACGACACCAGCGGCTCGCCGGAATAGTTCTGCGGCCACCATGTGCCTTCGGTCAGGGTGGCGTTTTCCGGCTGCTTCGCGTCATAGGTCAGCCCGCGATCGCCGCGCAGCACCCAGGCGCCATCGGCGGGGACCTTCACCTTGTCGACGTCGACGCCGTTGAGCGCCATGATGCGGCCGCGCAGCATCGGCACCTTGACCAGCGTTCCCTGCGGCGCCTCCTTGCCGACCAGGCCGGCAAAGGCATCGACATCGCTGCTCTGGATATCGACGAAGAAGAAGTTCGGCGCCCGCTCCGGCAGGCTGCCGGAGATCTGGCGCCTGAGATTGCCGTCGATCAGCGCCAGCGTCACCAGGAGCGTCAGGCCTAACCCGAGCGACAGCACCACCGACGGCGTCAGCGCACCGGGACGGTGGATGTTGCCAAGCGCCAGCCTGAACGACACGGAACGCGCGCGCGGGCTCCGCCGGGCTGCCCATTGCACCAGCGCCGCCACCAGCCGCAGCACCAGGAAAGCAAAGACCGTGGCGCCAACGAAGATCGAGGCGATGCGCCGATCGTCGGCGGAAAGGATGGCGAGCGCGGCCAGCACCAGCACGATCGTGAGAGCGGCACCGACATAGGGCAGGCGCGGCCAGCCGCGGCTTTCGAATCCCATTTCGCGGAAAAGTGCGGTCGCCGGCACGTCGCGGGCACGCCCGAGCGGCAGCAACGCGAAGGCCAGCGTCACCAGCAGGCCGAACAGCGCAGCCATGGCGAGAGCGCCGGGATAGAACCCGCCTTCCGCCGGCACGGGGATGACCGACTGCAAAAGCGCGCTCGCCACGAACGGCATCGCAGCGCCCAGGATCAGGCCGAGCACGATGCCGAGGCCGGCAATCAAAAGGATCTGCACGAGATAGACCGTGAAGACGAACCCGCCCGAGGCGCCGAGGCTCTTGAAGGTGGCGATGACGCCCCGCTTGCCGTCGAGATAGGCGCGCACCGCATTGGCCACGCCGACGCCGCCGACGACCAGCGCCGTCAGCCCGACCAGCGTCAGGAACTGCGAGAAGCGCTCGATGTTGGAGGAGAGCGCGGGTGCTGCATTGCTGCGCGTGCGGATCGACCAGCCGGCCTGCGGAAAGTCTTTCGCCGCCAGGGCCTGGATTTCCTTGATCCGCGCCTCGCCGGCATGGTCGGGCAACCGGACCTTATAGGCGTTCTCGACCAGACTGCCGGGCTGAACCAGCCCGGACGCGGCAAGCCCGTCGTTCGAGATCATCAGTCGCGGCGCGAAGCCGAAACCGTCGGATATCGCGTCGGGCTCGCTGATAAGCCTGGCCCTCAGCTCGAAGGTGGCGCCGCCAAGCTCCAGCCGGTCGCCGACATGCAGATTGAGGCGGTCGAACAAGAGATCGGGCGCGGCGGCGCCGAAAACGCCGGACCGCTCGCCGAGCAGCTCCCGCTTCGGCAGCGGCGGGTCGGTTTCCAGCGAGCCGTAAAGCGGATAGGCATCGTCGACCGCCTTGGCTTCGACCAGCGCCTGGTCCGAGCCGTCCTCGAGCCGCGCCATGGAACGCATGCCCGAATTCAGGGACACCGTGCCAAGGCTGTCGAGGAAGCCGAGCTCTGCGTCGGAAGCGCTGCGCTGGTTGATCTGGAAGCGCAGATCGCCGCCAAGCAGCGTCTGGCCCTGATTGGCGACCCCGGCCGTGATCGCCTGCGCCACCGAATTGACGCCGCCGATGGCCGCGACGCCGAGCGCGATACAGGCGAGGAAGATCATGAAGCCGGACAGGCCGCCGCGCATCTCGCGCAGCGAGAAGCGGATGGCGAGCTTCAGAGTCCGCATCAGGCCGGCACGCCAGAGCGCCACGCGTCCGTTTGGACGCGCAAAGGGCGCTCTGCCTCTTTGAATCTATGCATCATGCCCTCCGAAAATCGGGTCCGATTTCCGGACTGACGCGGCAACCAGCTTGGGCGCATCCTCGATGCGTCCCGAGCGCATCGACACCTGGCGCGCGCAGCGGGCGGCAAGCGCCGGGTCATGCGTGACTAGCACCAGCGTCATGCCGCGCTCGGCCGCCTTGGCGAACAAAAGGTCGGCGATCTGCTTTCCGGTCGCCTGGTCGAGGTTGCCGGTCGGCTCGTCGGCAATGAGGATGCGCGGCGAGGGCGCCAGCGCCCTGGCGATCGCCACGCGCTGCTGCTCGCCTCCCGAGAGCTCGCCGGGATAGTGCGTCACACGGTCGCTCAAGCCGACCGCCGCGAGCTCCTGCGCCGCCACCCCGAACGGATCGGCATGGCCGGCGAGTTCCAGCGGCACCGCGACATTCTCGAGCGCCGTCATGTTGGGAATGAGGTGGAAGGACTGGAAGACGATGCCGATATTTCGCCCCCGAAACGATGCAATCTGGTCCTCGCTTTTGCCGTTGAGCAATTCGCCGGCGATACGCACCGTCCCTGAGTCGACGCTCTCGAGGCCAGCCAGAACCATCAGCAAGGTGGACTTGCCGGATCCCGACGGGCCGACGATGCCGGTGGCCTCGCCGCCAGCCACGTCGAGGCTGACGCCTTTCAGCACATGGACGGAGGAAGCGCCCTCGCCGAGCGTCAGCGAGACATCCCTCAATGCGATGACGGCTTCTGTCACAATGAAAGCGTCCTATATGGTGGAAAAAGGAGACGAGAATGCCTCCTCCCAGGGAACGTTTCGGTCATATGGGGCTCGCCGCATGGCTTTCAAACACTCAACCGCCGCCGCCGTCGTCCTTTTCCTCGCGGTTTGCGGCGCCATGGTGCCGGCGCGCGCGGAGACCTTCAACATCGTCGGCTTCGGCGACAGCCTGACGGCGGGCTTCGGCCTTGGCCCGGGCCAGGGGTTCACCGACAGGCTGCAGGCAGCGCTGAAAGCGAAGGGCCATGACGTCGTCGTCGCGAATGCCGGCGTTTCCGGCGATACCACGAGCGGCGGGCTGGCGCGGCTCGATTGGTCGGTGCCGGACGGCACAAGGCTCGTCATCCTCGAGCTCGGCGCCAACGACATGCTACGCGGCGTCTCGCCCGACATCGCTGAAAAGAATCTCGATGCGATGCTGGCGAAGCTCAAGCAGCGCAAAATCCCGGTGCTCCTGGCCGGCATGCGCGCGGCGCCGAATCTTGGCGCCGATTACCAGAAGGTTTTCGACGCGATCTATCCGCGGCTGGCCGCAAAATACGACATTCCGCTCTATCCGTTCTTTCTCGACAGCGTCGCCGGCCATCCGGACCTGCAGCTGGAGGACGGCCTGCATCCCAACCCGAAGGGAGTTGATGTCATGGTCAAGGGCATTCTGCCGGTCGTCGAAAAGGCCATCGCCGCCAATGGCGGTCCGTCGTGAGTCCAAAACGCCACGGTTTCCGTTGGGGAAACCTTGTGGACAACAAACCGCTTGCCCCGCGCTGATATCGATGATTCGCTAGGGGGCGAGAGTTCGATTCGAGGACAGGAGGCTTTCCATGCCACGTCTTTTCACCGCCCTCGAAATTCCTCGTGATGCTGCTCTTTCGCTGTCCCTGCTCCGGGGCGGGCTTCCCGGAGCCCGCTGGATCGATGTCGAAAACTATCATCTGACGCTGCGCTTCATCGGCGACGTCGAAGGCCATGTCGCCGACGAGATCGCCAATGCGCTCGATCGCGTCAATCGTCCCTCCTTCCCCTTGACGCTCTCCGGAGTGGGCGCTTTCGGCGGCAAGAAGCCGCATGCGGTGTGGGCCGGCGTGTCCGCCTCGCCGGACCTGGTGGCGCTGCAGGGCGAAATCGACCGCATCTGCCAGCGGCTCGGCCTTCCAGCCGATCCACGCAAGTTCTCGCCGCATGTGACGCTGGCGCGGCTGCGCAATGCAAGCCCGCTTGACGTCGCGCAATATCTTTCGGCGCGCGGCAATTTTTCAACGCTGCCCTTCCGCGTCGGCCGCTTTGTCTTGATGTCGTCGCGCGATTCGGTCGGCGGCGGCCCCTATATCGTCGAGGAAGCCTGGCCGCTGGTCGGCGCCGATTCGCGCGCTTCCAGCCGCTTCGCCAGCGCCTCCGACGCTTCGCGGATCATGCGGTAGACCGCGGCGAACGCCTGCCGGTCTTCGTAAAAGGGGTCCGGCACGTCGCGGGCTGCTCCGGTCGCGAATTCCAGATAGAGATGGATGCGGTCGCGCGCGGCCTCAGGCGCCAGCGCCTTGAGGTCGCGCACATTCGCCCGGTCCATGCCGAGGATCAGATCGAAGCGCGCAAAATCCTCTGGCGCTATTCTGCGTGCCCTCTGCCCGGAAATGTCGATGCCATGCTCAGCGGCGACCGCGATCGAGCGTGGATCGGGACCGGAGCCGACCTCCCAGCCGCTGATCGCCGCCGAATCGAGCACGATATCATGGGCAATTCCGCGCTCCGCCAGAACGGCCCCCAAGACGCCTTCGGCCAGCGGCGAGCGGCAGATGTTGCCGAGACAGACGAACAGGATGGTATTTATGGGCTTTGCGCTCATCGATCCGGCGCTATGGTGCAGGTCATTTTTCCCGAATAGCACAGGAACCCATCATGACCAGAGAAAAACTCAGCAAGGACGCGATTACCGCAGCGCTGGCCGAACTCGAAGGCTGGTCGCTGGCCACCGACGGCGCCTCCATCAAGCGCAGCTTCGACTTCAAGAACTTCTCCGAGGCCTTCGCCTTCATGACCCGTGTGGCGCTGGCCGCCGAGAAGATGGACCACCACCCCGACTGGTCGAACGTCTACAAGACCGTCGACGTGACGCTGAACACGCATGACGCCGGCGGCGTCACGGCGCTCGATATCGAGTTGGCCAAGCGGATGAACCGGTATTTCGCCTGACGCCGCCAACGGAGGCGGTCTCCGATTTTCCGGGCAAGTATCCGCCGAAGCTCTTGCAGCGGGGTGCCGCTTTCACCACATCTTTCGGCGGTTGGCACGCAGGGTTGCGCGCAGCCAAGGAGAGATTGATGGCGCAGGAATCCGGTTTTGATTTCTTCGGCTTTGGCGACAGGCTCGCCGGCGAGGGCGAGGTGCGCGAGAAATTCTGGCGCACCGCCAAGAAGGCTGCCCGGCAGGTCCCGTTCATGGACGAGGTGGTCGCTGCCTATTACTGCGCCATGGACAAGGACACGCCGCTGCGCGCCAAGGGCATTCTGCTAGCCGCGCTCGGCTATTTCGTGCTGCCGATGGATTTCATCCCCGACTTCGTCTTCGGTCTCGGCTTCACCGACGACCTTGCCGTGCTGACCGCCGCGATCACCGCCGTCCGCGCCCATATCACGCCCGCTCACCGGCAGGCCGCCAGGGACGCCTTGGCCGACAAGGGTTGACCTGGCTGGCTTTCCGGCACAACGGGACCGCGAAACCGCCCGCGCGAAAAGACAAACTCTTGCCGCTTTCGTGCCCTCCAAGTTCGCGCCGGGACATAGCGACCGCCGCTTGAAGCGGCGGGCGCGAATGGCGGCGGTTTCCTGGGGTGATCTCCTTTTCTTGAGGAAAATTCACCGTTTGGTAACCCTGATTAAATCAAAATGAAGCGACGGCAGGACGCCACGCGGCCCTGCCTCCGCACCATTTGGGAATACGGAAAGAACGATGCGCGGATTGATTGCTACAGTTTCCAGCCTGGTCCTGGCGGCCGCCTTCGCGGCGCCGGCGCTGGCCCAGCAGGCAACCAAGATCGGCCAGCACAATGCCTGGGGCACCTACAGCTATCAGTCGGCGGGCGGCAAGGTCTGCTACGTGCTGACGGTGCCGACCGACAAGCAGCCGCCGACGCTCGACCACGGCGACATGTTCTTCTTCGTCAGCCAGCGCCCGGGGCAGCAGGTTTCCTACGAGCCGCAGTTCATCGCCGGCTACAATTTCCAGGAAGGCTCCAAGGCGACTGTCACCATCGACAAGAAGAGCTTCTCGATGTTCACCCGCGGCAAGTCGGCCTGGGTCGAGAACGCGGCGGAAGAGCCGGTGCTGATCGCCGCCATGAAGACCGGCACCGACATGAAGGTGCAGGCCAAGTCCGGCCGCGGCAACCCGACATCCTACGTCTTCTCGCTGAAGGGCATCTCGGCCGCGCTGGCCTCGATTGCCAAGTGCAAGTAGGCAAGGGCCAAATCTGACGATCAATTCTAAAGCGCGTCGCGATCTTTCAGATTCGCTCCATGCGCTTTAGGTTTTGATTTTACGCATGTCTTTGGCCCGAAATCGGTTCCCACTTTCGGGAGACATGCTTTAGGCCGGGCCTTCAAGCCCGGCCTTTTGCTTTCATCCACCGGCTTGTCGCCGGGCTGGCTCACATGGCCATCTTTTCACATTCGGCCTGGGCCTTCTTGGTCGACGTGTCGATCATGTAGGCTTTGCCCTTGGCGTCGGTGATCATCATCATGCAATGCTTGATGGGTTTCGCCATCTTCATCATTTCGGCGCTCGTTTTCGCGTCAGGCATCATGGTGCCCATGTGCCCGTCGGGCATGATTGCCGTCACTTGCCCGCTTTTCATCATGGTCATCGTGCCCATCGTGTCCTCGGCAAATGCCTGAGGCATGGACAAGCCGACGAGACCGGCAGCGACGACGAGCTTGATCCAGTTCATTCCGCATACTCCCATTTTGCAGGGGCACAGTCGCCCCCTTCAGGTTTCGCAGAAACCTCGTCGGCTGTTACGCAGACACGAATATGTGATCGGTTCTGTGATGCGGTTTCGCGCCAGGTCGTCGCGCTCCGGTTGAGCCGGCTCGACGGCAAGCGAGATTGCCTTCGTTTCCTCGCCCCATGACTCCGCCTGCAACCTGTGCTATGCGCCGCGCTTCATTTCGGGCACGATGCTGAAATCGGCCGCAAACCGCTTATATTGGCGCAACCATGACCCTTTCATTCGACCTGACCGCCGAAGGCGCACGGGACGCCTTGCGCGCTCGTGCCGCGCCGACCGAGAAGCCGTCGCTGATCGGCCTGACCCGCGCCGAGCTCGGCGCTACTTTGGTCGCGACCGGCATCGTGCCGGAGCGGCAGGCGAAAATGCGCGCCCAGCAGCTCTGGCACTGGATGTATGTGCGCGGCGTCTGCGACTTCGCGCATATGTTCAACATCTCCAAGGACCTGCGCGCCGCGCTCGACAAGCACTTTACCGTCGCGCGGCCGGAGATCGTCGAGGAGCAGATCTCCTCCGACGGCACGCGCAAGTGGCTGTTCCGCTTTCCGCCGCGCGGCGCCGGCCGACCGGTCGAGATCGAGACCGTCTACATCCCCGAGGAAGGCCGCGGCACGCTCTGCATCTCCTCGCAGGTCGGCTGCACGCTGACCTGCTCCTTCTGCCATACCGGCACGCAGAAGCTGGTACGCAACCTGACGACGGAAGAAATCCTGGCGCAGCTGCTCACCGCGCGCGACCGGCTGGGCGACTTCCCCGACCGCGACACGCCGGACGGCGCCATCGTGCCTGCCGAGGGCAGAAAGGTCTCCAACATCGTCATGATGGGCATGGGCGAGCCGCTCTACAATTTCGAGGCGGTGAAGAAGGCGCTGCTGATCGCCTCCGACGGCGACGGCCTTTCCCTGTCGAAGCGCCGCATCACGCTCTCGACGTCCGGCGTCGTTCCGGAGATTGCCCGCACCGGCGAGGAGATCGGCGTCATGCTGGCGATCTCGCTGCACGCCACCAATGACGATCTGCGCGACCTGCTGGTGCCGATCAACAAGAAGTTCCCGCTGAAGGACCTGATCGCCGCCTGCCGCGCCTATCCGGGCCTTTCCAACGCCCGCCGCATCACCTTCGAATATGTGATGCTGAAGGACGTCAACGATTCCATCGACGACGCCAAGGCGCTGGTCAAGCTGCTCAGGGGCATTCCGGCCAAGATCAATTTGATCCCGTTCAACCCCTGGCCCGGCACCAACTACCAGTGCTCGGACTGGGAGACGATCGAGAAGTTTGCCGACTACATCAACAATGCCGGCTATGCCTCGCCGATCCGCACGCCGCGCGGCCGCGACATCCTCGCCGCCTGCGGCCAGCTCAAGTCGGAATCGGAGCGCATGCGTAAGGTGGACCGGCTGGCGCTGGAAGCGATGATGATTGCGGGGCACGGCGAGGCGTGAGGCGGATCATCGCCTATGTCGTCCGCTTCGCCGTCATCCTGATCGGCTATGCGATCGCCTCGCTGGCGGCGAGCGCCTTCCTCAATGTGCTGTTCCTCGGCTATTTCGGCTATGCGCCGGGGCCCGGGCATCCGACGATCGCGCCGGCGCTCTATTTTTCGGTGCCTTTCGTAGCGCTGTTCATCGCCTATTTCGGCTTCATGCCGGCGGCGGTCGTAATCCTGATCGCCGAAGTGCTCGGCCGCCGCGACTGGCTGTTCTATGCGCTGGGCGGCGCCGTCACCGCCGTCGTCTTTCTCGGCTTCGCGCACAACGTCGGCGACGGCGATTTCGATGTCACCGACAACAATGTGAGGCTCGCGCTGGTCGGCAGCGGCATGGTCGGCGGCATCTTCTACTGGCTCTCCGCCGGCCGCTGGGCCGGCACCTGGCGCCGCGAACCGTTGCTCGACGCCGAATCTTGAGTTGGATCAAGCGCGCCGAAGCGCGTCAGCTCTACTTCGCCTGTGCCGTCAGGATCTTCAGCGCGAAGGCCGAGAACACGCCGCCGAACAGATAGTCGACCACGCGCGTGACGCGCGGACTGGCCTTCATCGCCGCTGCGAACTTCTCTGCCGCCAGCACCATCGGCGCCGTCACCGGGATCGACAGCACGATGAACATGACGCCGAGGAAGAAGAGCTTGCCCGGCGCATGCGGATCGTGCGCGGAGACGAATTGCGGCAGGAACGTCATGAAAAACAGGATGATCTTCGGATTGAGCAGATTGACGCCGAGCCCGGCCGCCCAACTGCGGAACAGCGAGATCTGCGGTCCGCTCTTCTTCTCCGGCGAGAAGGCCGAGCCTTTGGCGATCGCCTGCCAGGCCAGGAAGACGAGATAGCCGGCGCCGAAGATCTTCAGCGCGAAGAAGGCCATCGGCGAGGCCACGATCAGCGCCGAGATGCCGACCACCACCAGCGTGGTGTGGATCAGCGTGCCGCACAGCGCGCCTGCCATCGAGGCAAAGCCGGTGGCGCGACCCTGGCTCAGCGTTCGCGACACGAACAGCGTCATGTCCGGTCCCGGCGTGATCGCCAGGATGACGGTCGCGATGGCGAACTGGATCAGCGTCGTGGTATCGGGAATGAAGGACATTGCTCGCCCCTGCCAATTGTATAGCGTGACCTATAACGCAGCTGTTTTGCCGCCGCCAGTATCTGCCGGCATGAACGTCTGGCCCAGCTTCCGCCGTCGTCTGCGCCCCTTCCTCTCTTGCATGAGCCGGAAACCCCGTGATACTCGCCCGCGAACCTCTTTACCCGCGGAACCGCCAACAATGTCCAAGACCAAAGACGTGAAGAAAGTCGTGCTCGCCTATTCCGGCGGCCTCGACACCTCCATCATCCTGAAATGGCTGCAGACCGAGCTCGGCGCCGAGGTCGTCACCTTCACCGCCGACCTCGGCCAGGGCGGCGAGCTGGAGCCGGCACGCCGCAAGGCTGAGATGATGGGCATCAAGGACATCCGCATCGTCGACGTGCGCGAGGAATTCGTTTCCGACTTCGTTTTCCCGATGTTCCGCGCCAATGCTGTCTACGAAGGCACCTATCTGCTCGGCACCTCGATTGCCCGGCCGCTGATCTCCAAGCATCTGGTCGAGATCGCCAAGGAGACCGGCGCCGACGCAATCGCGCATGGCGCCACCGGCAAGGGCAACGACCAGGTCCGGTTCGAGCTTTCGGCTTACGCGCTAAACCCGGATATCAAGGTCATCGCGCCGTGGCGCGACTGGTCGTTCAAGTCGCGTACCGACTTGATCAACTTCGCCGAGCAGCACCAGATCCCGGTGCCGAAGGACAAGCGCGGCGACGCGCCCTTCTCGGTCGACGCCAATCTCCTGCACTCCTCCTCCGAGGGCAAGGTGCTGGAGGATCCGTGGAGCGAGCCGCCGGAATTCGTCCACCAGCGCACCGTCTCGCCGATGGACGCGCCGGACCAGGTCACCGAGATCGAGATCGAGTTCCTGAAGGGAGACCCGATCGCACTCAACGGCAAGAAGCTGTCGCCGGCCACCATGCTGGCCGCGCTCAACGACCTCGGCCGCGACAACGGCATTGGCCGTCTCGACCTGGTCGAGAACCGTTTCGTCGGCATGAAGTCGCGCGGCGTCTACGAGACGCCCGGCGGCACCATCCTGATCGCCGCCCACCGGGCGATCGAATCGATCACGCTCGACCGGGGCGCCGCGCACCTCAAGGACGAGTTCATGCCGCGCTACGCCGAACTCATCTACAACGGCTTCTGGTTCTCGCCCGAGCGCGTGATGCTGCAGGCGATGATCGACAAGAGCCAGGAAGACGTCGAAGGCACAGTGCGGCTGAAACTCTACAAGGGCAATGTCATTGTCACCGGCCGCAAGTCGAAGAAGACGCTCTATTCCGATGCGCTGGTCACCTTCGAGGACGACCGCGGCGCCTACGACCAGAAGGACGCTGCCGGCTTCATCCGCCTCAACGCGCTGCGGCTGAGGACGCTGGCGGCGCGGAATCGCAAGGGATGATCCTTGAAAGGCAACCATGAAGAACCCGGCGCCTGCGCCGGGTTCTTATTTGGTATTTCTAATATAGCGGAAGTTACGCGCCGAGAAAGGATTGCTGTTGACCTTTCGGCGACTTCATCTAGGTTCCCTCGTGGGATCGAGGGGGCTTAATTTTGAAAAACGGTATTTCTCTACTGCTTGCGGCGGTCGTCGCTGCCATGGCGTGCCACCCCTCACAGGCGACCGCGAAGCGCGACCCGAAGCCGAATTTGGACAAATGCGTCGCGGCTGTCCAAGCATGGAACATCACGTTAAAGCACGATACCGCCTCTTTCATGGGCGTATCGCGGGAGCGCATGCCGGCTTTGTTCTGCCAACGCCTTGCCGAAGGAATACGCAGCGGGCGGATCAGTTACTCCGACATAAACAGGCTGCAGCTCGACCAACCGACCGAAATCTGGATGGTCATCAAGGGCAAGTCAAAGGCTGCGGCCACGCAAGCCCCGCCTGCGCCGACGTCCAAATTCCGTACCTGCAGCGGATTTGACGGCCCCTTCCAGGTTCCCGCTTCCCAAAAATGCCCGTTGAGCGGCTACGCGCATTATTGAGAGGGAAGTGATGAGATCGAACCTCATCGTTCCGGGTGATTGGGTTTTGACCCCTGCTTCATAACAAAAAGCCCGGCGCATGGCCGGGCTCCCGGTGGAACGGAGATGCCCGTCAGTTGGCGTCGATCGCCTCGGCGATGCGGGCGATGGCCTGCTGGTAGACGCTAGCTGAATTCCAGCCGGCAATTGCGCCCATGTTCGCCTCATAGCTCGCGCCGGCTTGCCAGCCATGGCCCTTGAGGAAGTTGGCGGTGGAGGCCAGCGCCGTGTTCCTGTCGCGCAGATTTCCGCTGCCGACGCCATACTTCAAGACATTTCCGGGCAGGAACTGCGTGTGGCCGATCTCGCCATGCATGGCGCCGACCGACGAGGCGCTCAACGCGCCGCGATCGACCAGCTTGAGCGCCGCGATGGCGTGCGGGGTAAAATAGTCAGGGCGGCGGCAATCATAGGCCAGCGTCACAATCGCCGAGACCGTGTTCTGGTTGCCCATGGAGGCACCGAAGCCGGTCTCCATGCCCCAGATGGCGAGCAGCACGCCCGGCGGCACGCCGTAGGTCTGTTCGATCCTGTCGAACATCGCCGCGTTCTGCTTCTTCAACGCACGGCCCCTGGAAATGATCGCGTCCCCGCCACGGCGTTTCATGAACGCTTCCACCGAGCCGCTGAAGGCCTTGTGGATGGCGCGGTCGGCGGCGATCGTCCTTGTTGCGTAAGTCGCGCTGGCCAGCGCGGACAGACCCTTCTGGCCAACGCCCTCGGCCTGTGCTTCCGCGGCAAACTGCTGTTTCCATGCGTCGAATCCGGCGCCGTTCTTGCCACAGCTGGCCGCTGCCTGAGCGGCCGTCGCCAGCCCAAAAGCCGCCACAGCGGCGGCCACGAAAATCCTTCCCTTGGCAAAAAATGCCATATCGTTCTCCTGGTTGCCTGAATCACGTCCCGGTTGCAAATCTGCCAGCGAAACGCCCGATTGTCACCGCCCACAAGGGGCTCAGCGGCGCTCGACGCTGGCGAATGCCGGGGAATTTGCGCATGATCAAGCATTAATTATGGCGCAAGCCCTATTGTGGCGGGGTCTTTATGGAAGACGTTGATGTTGTGATCATTGGCGCAGGCTCCGCGGGGCTCTCCGCGGCCAAGACGCTCAGGGCTGCCGGACTTTCCTTTACGCTTCTGGAGGCGATGAGCCGCATCGGCGGTCGCGCCTGGACCAGCGACCGGCATTTCGGCGTGCCCTTCGACATCGGCTGCGCCTGGCTGCATGCCGCCGACCGCAATTGGGGAGCGAGCGCTTTGTGCGCGGCGCCTATGCGGCGGCCTGTCCCGGCCGTTCCGAAGCGCGCGCCACGCTGATGCAGCCGGTGGCGGAAAAGATCTTCTTCGCCGGCGAGCATGTCGCCGGACCGCTCATCCAGACCTGCGGCGGCGCGAGGTTGTCGGGCGAAAGCGTGGCCAGGCAAGTCATTGCACAGCTCGCGACGAAATAGCGTCGGAACGACGGGCGGCGACGGGCGTTTGGGCGATGCCCGACTCCGTCGCCCTATCCTGGGGTTCGATTACCGATGAAACTGTTCGACTGCCCTCATTGCGGCCACCGCCTTTATTTCGAAAACGCGCAATGCCTGAACTGTTCCAGCCTGGTGCTTTACGACCCGGAGCGGGCGTGTTTCACGCGTTCCGGCGCCGACGATGCCGTTCCATGCGGCAATGCCGACGAATGTGCCTGCAACTGGCGGGCCGAGCCGGGCAGAACCTTCTGCCGCGCCTGCGCGCTCAATCAATTGATCCCTGACCTTTCGGTGGACGGCAACCGCCGGCGCTGGATTCGCGTCGAGGCGGCGAAGAAACGCGCCGTCTATTCGCTGCTCGCCGTCGGCCTGCCGGTCGCGCCCAAGGCCGGACCTCGGGACGAGGCCGGGCTCGCTTTCGACTTCCTCGCCGATCCGATCGGCGGCGGGCCCGGCGGCGAGCGCATCCTGACCGGCCATGACAACGGCCTGATCACCCTCAACGTCGCCGAGGCCGATTCCGCCGAGCGCGAGCGGCGGCGCGTCGAAATGGGCGAGAATTACCGCACCTTGCTCGGCCACTTCCGCCACGAGCTCGGCCACTATTACTGGGACCGGCTGATCCGCGACGATCCCGGGCGGCTTTCGGCCTTTCGCGCTCTGTTCGGCGACGAGCGGGCCGACTACGAGCAAGCGCTGAAGACCTACTACGCCAACGGCGCGCCGCCGGATTGGCAACAGCGCCATATCTCGGCCTATGCGACATCGCATCCGTGGGAAGACTGGGCCGAAACCTTTGCGCATCATCTCCACATTACCGACACGCTGGAGATGGTGCACGCGCTGAACTTCCCGCTCGGCCGGCTGGAGACGGTGGAAGCCAACGAACTGCCGCGTGGCGATACCGGCGGGCATTTGCAGTCGGCACCCGCCGAGCCCGATCCGGCGCCGGAACCGTTCGAAAGGATCCTCGCCCGCTGGCTGGTGCTGTCGGAGGCCTCCAATTCGATCAACCGCTGCATGGGGTTGCCCGATCTTTATCCTTTCGTCATTTCGGACGTGACGGCGCAAAAACTGGCCTTCGTTCACCAGCTTTTGACCGGTCCGCCGAAAAAACATGGAACAATTCGTGAGCAGGCGACGGCACTTTAGCCGGAACGCATAAGGCCTGGTTTCGTTTTTGAGCCCGAGGGAGCGTTGAAAACGGAGAGTAAAACCATGAAACGCATACTGTTTCCGGCGGTTGCCGGCGCGCTGCTCGCCGTGTCGGGCGCGGCCCTTGCCGACACGCCCGTCTCGGCAGTGGCCGATCTGAATGTCCGCGCCGGCCCGGGCCCGCAATATCCCGTCATCGGCGTGCTGGCGGCCGGCCAGTCGGCGACGCTCACTGGCTGCATCGCGAACAGCAAATGGTGCACTATCGCCGAGGCCGGCGGTAACGGCTGGGTCTATTCCGACTATGTGACGGGCGACTTCGGCGGCAGCCGCGTGGTGCTCACGCGCCGGCCGGCCGATGCCGATATCGCTGTCGTGACGCCGCCTGCCGACGATGTCTATTCGCAGGACGACTACACCGGCGCCATCGTTGCGAGCGATCCGGTCGATCCGATCGCCAGGCCGCCGGCCGAGGTCGGCACCTACGTCACCACGCATCGGGTCGATCCGGTCTATCTCGAGGGCGAAGTGGTGACCGGCGCGGTGCTGCCCGACACAGTCGAGTTGCGCGAGATCCCTGACTACAACTATCGCTATGTCTATGTGAACAACCAGCCGGCGCTGGTCGATCCGGGCACGCGGCGCATCGTCTATGTGATGCGCTGACCAACGGTGATTTTGGAAGAGCGGCCGCCGGAAAATGGGCGGCCGCTCGTTTGAAGAAACGCCAACACCGGGTCAGGCTGCCTGCATCGGCTCGCTGGCGTCGATTTAAGCCTTCTTTGCCGTGCCCTCCACCAAGAGGTCATAGCCGGGCGGCTTCGCCGATGCTTCACGCCCTTGGATGCGCCCGTTCGTAGACTTCGAGCAGCCTTGCCGTGTCGACGCCGGTATAGACCTGGGTGGTCGACAGGCTGGCATGGCCGAGCAGCTCCTGGATGGTGCGCAGGTCGCCGCCGCGCCCAAGCAGATGCGTTGCGAAGGAATGGCGCAACGCATGCGGCGTCGCGGTGTCCGGCAGGTTGAGCGCCGAGCGCAGCTTCGCCATCTCGCGCTGGACGATCGCCGGGTTCAGCGGTCCGCCGCGCGCGCCGCGAAACAGCAACTCCTTCGGATCGATATGGAAGGGGCAGAGCTGCCGGTATTCGGCGACCGCACGTGACGCCACCGGCAGCACCGGAACCAGCCGCGTCTTGCCACCCTTGCCGGTGATGCGCAGCACGGTGTCTGCTTCCGTGGCGAGGTCGGCGCCGGTCAGCCCAAGCGCTTCCGAGATGCGCAGGCCGGAACCGTAAAGCAGCGTCAGCACGGCAGCATTGCGGGCTGCGATCCACGGCTCTTCCGCCAGCTGACCCTCCATGGCCACGACCTGTTTCGCATCGCTCGCCGTCAGCGGCTTGGGCAGCGATTTCGGCTGGCGCGGCGCGCGCAGCGCCGCCGCACCCGCCGCATTGGCGAGGCCGCGCCGTTCAAGGAAGCGCAGCAGCGAGCGGATGCCGGCCAAGCCGCGG